>JBEANZ010000516.1:0-2646 GCA_041165185.1 Verrucomicrobiota bacterium
GACGCCCAGCAACGCCAGCAACAAGCCGAGAAACTCCTCTCCTTCCTGCTCGGCGACGTGAGTCCCGAGCTGAAAAAGTTCAGCAGCGTCACCACCCGCGGCAACCTCGGCGACCGCGCGCTCGAATACTTCTCCGCCGTCCCGCCCGAAAAACTCACCGACACTGAAGTCGCCCGCCAATCGAAAGCGCTGACCCAAATCGGCGAGATCAAGATGGACGAGGCGAAATACACCGAAGCCGCCGCCGCCTTCGAGAAAGCCTACGCGAGCGCCGCGACGCTCACCGCCCGCCACCCGCAGAACGCCGACATGCTCTTCGAACGCGCCCAAGCCGAATACTGGATCGGCTTCGTGGCTCGCCGCCGCGGGGATTTCCCAACCGTTCGCGAGTGGTTCACCCGCTACCGCGACTCGGCCGTGGCGCTCGCAACCATCGAGGGAAAAACCCTGCGCGCGCAGCGAGAGGTGACGTCAGGCCATCACAATCTGGCGGTCTCGGATCTTGACGGCGGAAACCTAGCCGAGGCGCGGCGTGGGTTTCTGGCCGAGCGCGCCGTAAGAGAGGAACTGGTCGGCGCGAATCCCGGTGATCTCCAGCTCAAGTTCAATTTGGCCGACGCGGACTCGTGGCTTGGAAGGCTATCCGATCAAGACGGGCGCTACGACGAGGCGCTCGCGTATTATTCCGAAAGTTCGGCGCGACTCGAGGGCCTCTTAAGTCGTGAGCCGAACGACGCGATCAGGAAGTTGGAGTTATCCCGAAGCCTCGTGTTTGTCGGCAATGTTCAGGGCCTCCTTGGTCGGCGGCTCAATGCTGCTAACTCATATGCCCGGGCCAAAGCGTTGCTCGACGTCCTGACGACGCAGGATCCAAGAAATCGCCAGTGGCAGGTGGGATTTTCCAGCCTCCGACTTCAGCAAGCGGCGCTACTCATCGCTGACGGCGACCGCGCCGCGGCGACCTCAACCCTCATTGAAACCCGGATCAAACTTGAGGCCCTCGTCACGGCCGAGCCGTCATCTCGTGTATTTCCCGCGATCCTCGCCACCTGGTGGCGGTTGGAAGCCCGCATCCGTCTTTTCGACAAACGCGCCGACGCGCTCGACGCGGCAACCCGCGCTCTAGAGTTGGGCGCGCCACTCGTCGTCGACGCTCGGGCCGACAACAAAGCCGTGGGAGACTACGCGCAATCGTGCCTTCTGGCCGGACGGATTGCTTTTGCACAGGCTCAACCTGACGTCGCAAGACGACACCTGAATCGAGGCCTTGAAGTGTTGGCCTCGCGGATTGCGACATCGCGCGACTGGCGACTTCTAGATCCAGCCGCCCAGTCGCTAGTGCTCCTCGGAAAGACCAACGACGCTCGTCCGCTGATCGAGCAGCTGCGGAGCTTCGGCTACCACTCCATCGACCCTTTGGCGGCTTCCATTCTGGAAGTCGCACCGTCCCCCGCCAGTTCAGCCAAATAGCACTAAACCCAAATCCACATGAGCACACCCATCATCA
Organism: Verrucomicrobiota bacterium; assembly: GCA_041165185.1. Lineage (GTDB taxonomy): Bacteria > Verrucomicrobiota > Verrucomicrobiia > Opitutales > Opitutaceae > JBEANZ01. Next base: position 1,508 of record JBEANZ010000516.1, read on the forward strand.
CCGTTGCCGTCCAAGTCGAAGTTACCGGATGGACTTCGCCCGCCAATGGCTCCGGCCCCTACACGGCCGTCGCCACCCTCGTCGCGGCCGACAACAGCACCAATGTCACGGTCTCAAACAACGTGATCAAGATCTCCGCCCCCAACGGCTCGCCCGTCCAAATCAACCTCAACCCCTGGACAAATATCGCGGGGCTTACGTTCACACTCGGCGCCCCCTACAAGGAGGTGGTTCCGACTGGGGACAGCGCGGCCGAATACTCCATCGTGTTGCTGGATCGCTACGGCAAGCTGACTGCGAACAGCGCAACGACCTGGAGTTACAACGGCATCACCTACACGATATCCGCGATTCCCACCAACGGCGTGGCCGTCATCGATCTCAACAACGGTGGCGGAGAATACTCCTACAATCTCACGCTGTTGGACAGCAAAGGCCACTGGGGCATCCTCGATCCGGACGTCGAAAACGATCCAACCGAAACCTGAGCATCTTGCTCTCCGACCCGTCTCTCACGCCCGCCTGTCCGCAGGCGGGCGTTTTTTTCGAGGCGCCCCGGCGTCGGTTGCGTTGCGCGGTTCGGGCCGGCGAGCGGAAATTCCCCGGGGAGCGCCTGCGTCCCGCAGGCTGTCCTCGGCGGCCCGCCGAGGACGTTCGGAGGTGCCGGCGGGACCACGACACCGACTCGCGGGACGCGTGCGCTCCCCGGGAAAACCGCCTCCACCGTCACCCCTTCCCCGCCCCGCTACTCCCGCCACGTAAACGCGTGGCACAGGGCCACGCCGGCGGCGTCGGCTTCGTCGAGCGCCAGCGTGCGGCCGTGGCCGAGCAGCGCCATCACCGTGCGCGCCATCTGCTCCTTGCTCGCCCGCCCCGCGCCCACCACCGCCTGCTTCACCCGCAACGGCGCATACTCGAACACCGGCAGCTCCCGCAGCGCCGCCGCCGCCATCGCCGCGCCGCGCGCCGCGCCGAGGATTTGCGCGGTCTGGAAATTCTGCACGAAGATCGTCTGCTCCATCGCCACGTGCCGCACGCCCTCACGCTCGAGAAACGCGCTCACCGCCCGGTGAATCTCCGCCAGCGCAAACGCCATCGGCTGCTTCGCCGCCACCCGCACCGTCTGGCACCGCAAGAGC
>JBEANZ010000517.1:0-2938 GCA_041165185.1 Verrucomicrobiota bacterium
TAGCGCTCCTGATGGGCGGCGTGGAGTTGAAACACGGTTCGCTCAAACTCCGAGGGTTCAACTCCGAGGGTTCTGCTGCGCCGTAGCGCGCAGCGGGACCCCGGTTGAACAAGCCCGTCGCGACTGACGGCGCGCGGTGGGCCGCGGCTTATGCGGATTGTGTTCGGCCCGCGGTCGCCGTGACGCGCCCGGCATGCCTCGGCTCCGCACCGCCCACGCACTGCGCCACGTCGGCGGACGACCGCCGCGCCCGCGGCGCGCGGCGCCAGACCGCGTTTTTCCCGGCGTCGCGTGCGATCCGGCGCCAGTGTGCATAGCTCGCGCCGGCGTGCGGCGTGAGGTGCGGCGCGTGGGTGCTCATCGGCGATTCTCCCGCCGGGCCCAGGCCGGCGGCGCGCGCGCGAGCGCGCCCGTCTTCACTAGCGCAAACGCCCCGCAGTGCGGGCAGCGCTGGTGCCACCGCGGCGGCTCCGGCATCTTTTCTTTCACGACGATCACGACCGCGAGGAGCGTTTCCACCTTCAGCCGCCGCGCCCGGGCCGCCGGATGCAGCCAGCCAAAATACCGCACCCGGTGCTGCCCCGGTGGCGGCACGTGCTGCAGGTAGCGGCGCATAAACTCCGCGGCGTCGAGCGTGCATTCCTTCCGCGCCGGCGTCGCCGTATCCGTATGACAAAACGTCACGCGCGCGTCGTCCGCCGCGACGATGCGCTCGTCCGTGATCGCGGTGCGGCGCACGTAGCGCGCGAGATAGTGCACCACGTTTTTGCCCGTGCCCGCGGGCTGCCCGTGCACCCACCAGCCCTCGCGCCAGACCCGCGCGGGCACCTGCGCATGCAGGTCCGGCGCGGCGTGGCGCAACGCCTCGTCCATCCCGGCGCGCACCGCGGCGGCGACCGCGTCGAGCGGCAGCAGCCAGTCCGGACGCCGCGCGGCGCGCCACCGGCCGTCCGGCGCGAGCCCGCCGCCGGGCACGATAAAATGCAGGTGCGGGTGATGCTGCAGTTGCCGCCCCCACGTGTGCAGCACGCCGATCAGCCCGAGCTCCGCGCCGAGGTGCCGCGGCTGCGCGGCGACCGTTTGCAGCGCCCGCGCCGCCGCCGTGAAAAACAAGTTGTGCACCTCCTCCGGCACCGTGCACGTCACGAAAAAATACGGCACCGGCAACAACCGCGCCACCTGCCGCGCGGTCCACTCCGCCGCGCCCGCGCCGCCGCAACGCGGACACGCGCGGTGATGGCAGCTATGATAACTGAAGTCGGCCTCCGCGCACGCGCCGCAGCGATACACGTGCCCGCCGAGCGCGGGCGTGCGGCAACGCGCGGCGCTGCGCCGGCGCGAGCGGCCGGGCCCCGCGGCCCGCCAACTCCACCGGCGCGCGCCGCACCAGCCAGTCGGCCAGGACGGACATCGCGCGCGTGCGGCTGCCAGCCTTACGCCGTCGTCGCCGCCATCGGGGCCGGCGGCGCGAGGAGCCGTGCGACCGCCGCGCGCGCGCCGGCCTTGTTGACCGCGGTAAGGTGCGTGTAAATCAGCGTCGTCTCGAGCGAACCGTGCCCGAGATACGCCGAGATGAGCCGGATCGAGACACCCTCCTCGAGCAGGTGCGTCGCATACGAATGCCGCAACGTGTGCACGACGGTGCCCGCCGGAAGCCGCGCTTCCACGCGCGCCAGCCGCAGGCAGAGCTGCACCGAACTCACGCTCATCGGCTCGGCCGCCGCCCCGTCGCGCCACCCGCGCCCCACGCCGGGGAACAGCCACCGCGGATGCCGGTGCGTTTGCCAAAACCCGCGCAGCTCCGCGAGCATCGCCGGCGGCAACGGCACGTGGCGCTCCTTGTTCCCCTTCGCCGCGCGCACCTGCACGCGCGGACACCCCGGCGCCCCGCCGCGCAGATCGCGCACCTCCAGGTTGACCGCCTCGCCGATCCGCAACCCGCACGCGTAAATCAACCGCAACACCGTGCGAAACCGCAGCTCGCGCACGACCGCGAACAACCGCGCGCGTCAGCACCGCCGGCAGCGTCTGCGCCGACGGCGCCCGCACGAGATCGAACAACTGCCACTCGCGCCCGAGATGCCGCCCATCGTAGGCGCGCAACGCGGCGACGGCCGTGCGCAGCGACGACGGCGAATAACCGTGCGCGTCCTTCAGCCGCAACACGTGCGCGCGCACCTGCGCCTCGTCGAGCGCGGCCGGATCGCCGCCGTGGCGCGCGGCGAGCTTGCGGACGCACCGCAGATACTCGGCCCGCGTCGACGCCGCGAGCGACCGCAACCGCAACGTCTCGACGAACCGCTGCACCGACTCCGGGTCGGGCGCGACACTTGGCTTAACGCCACCCCGAAAGGTGGACGCATGCATGGACTCTCGACCGGTGGTTTTGGATAGGGGCATACCCCGCCAGCCTTGCCCGCCGCCTCGCCCCCGCCCTCACTCCCACCGTGCCGCGACTCCACCCCGCCACCCCCGCCCCCCTCCGCCGCGCAGCGGCTTGGTTCAACCATGGTATGAACGCTAAGCACTAGCAGCCTGCCGGACTTAGGCTGATACTTGGCCTAGTAATTGCCATGAAATGGGATATGATCCGATACGAGAACATCGACCGAGCCACGCCGCTGCTCTTGCCGCCCGATCTGCGGGACTGGGTGCCGGCGGATCACCTGGCACATTTTGGGATCGATGCCGTGGAGTTGATCGACACCCGCACGGCGCCGGTCAACGCGCGGGGCACCGGCAGCGAGCAATATCCGCCCGGGCTGCTGCTCGCGCTATTCGTCTACAGTTACGCGACGGGGATGTTTTCGAGCCGCCAGATCGAGCGTGCGAGTTACGAAAACGTCGCGCTGCGCCTCCTCTGCCCGGACACCGACCCCGAGAGCCGGATCATGAAAACCAAGGACGGCTTCCAACAAGGCTACAACGCCCAGGCCGG
>JBEANZ010000518.1:0-9580 GCA_041165185.1 Verrucomicrobiota bacterium
GACGCCGAGTTTTTCGGCGAGCGTGAACAGCGACGCGCCGCGCTCGGCGTCGCAGGCGTGGCCGTTGAGGTGGAGGCGGACGCTCATCGCGAAAATTCGCCGAAGCCGAGGGGATTGGTTCGCGTAGGCCGCGAGCTTGCTCGCGCTTCAATAGCGCCCGCAAGCGGGCTGCCGACGAGGGCGGGATTTGAAACGAAGATCATGTGGCCGCGATCGATTTCATTCCCGCGCGAATGTAGCCCATCGCAAACGCCATGCCCGCGTGCCACGGCGCGGCGCACGACATCTGCGGCGCGTGGTCCGGGATGATCACGCCGTCGAATTTGTTGCGGTGAAGAATCGCGAGCACGCGGAGCACGTCGATGTCGCCGTCGTCGATGAAGGTCTCCTTGTAGTGCGGCACCTTGTCGCGGACGTTGCGGAGGTGGACGTAGCCGATGCGGTGCTGCCGCGAGTGGGCGTCGACGGATTCGTAGATGTCGCCCTCGGTCATCTCGGCAAGCGAGCCCACGCAAAACTCGAGGGCGTTCGCCGGGCTCGGATTGAGATCGAGCACGCGTTGATACATCGACGGTTGGTAAACGAGTCGCGGCTGCCCGCGAATCGTCGGCATCGGCGGATCGTCGGGGTGGAGCGCGAGGCGCACGCCGGCCTTTTCCGCGACGGGCAACACCTCGTCGAGGAAACGCTCCAGCCGCGACCAGAGCTGCGCGGGCGTCGCCGGCGGGATCGTGCCGGGGTCGGGGCGCGTGGGCGCCGCCGGATCGACGACCATGTTCCAGGCGAGGCCGTTCGGCATCGGGAGATCGTAGGGGCCCTCCATGCCGACGGACGGGGCGCCGCCGCGCGCGTAGTTGCCTTTCGTGCGACCGGCGACGCCCGCGATGGAAAAATTGTAGCCCATGATCGGGATGCCGGCCTCGCCGAGGCGGCGGAGGATCGTCCGCACGTTTTCGATGTGCCGCGCGCGCTGCGGGCCATCGAGGAGGATGTCGTGCCAGTGCGCGGGATCGAAATTCTCGATGGCCTCGAGTTTCAGGCCGGCGGACTCGATGTCGCGGCGGACTTTCACGAGTTCGTCGAGCGTCCAGAGTTTCTCCGGGTCGCCGGCGAGGCCCCAGCCCCAGTCGGTGCCGGTGGGCTGATCGTCCGGGCCGACGTGGCCGCCACCACGGAAATAGTCGACGAGGTGCGCGACGATGTGCGTGGCGCCGGCTTGCTTCGCGAAGGCGAAATTATCCGGTGTAAGCATGTGCCGGTAGAGGCCGAGACCGAGTTTCATCGCGGGGGCGTCGTCGGTTCAGTTGCGGTGCGCGAAGGCGGCGGGGGTCATGCGGTGGGCGGTTGACCAAATCCGGCCGCCCCGACCGGTCGAGGCAATTGTCCGCCCCGGGCCGGCGCGCGCACGGAGCCCGCGCCGCCTCCGCCGCTTTTTTGTTTCCCACCGGCGCGCGCGCCCGGCTAACTGCCGCGCTCCCATGGAACAGATTCCCTATCTCGGCCGCACGCTCACGCGTTGGCGCGTCGGCCAGTCGACCTTCGTCGCGCTGCCCGAGCTCGGCGCGCGGCTCATGAACTGGAACCTCGCGCTCGCCGACGGCTCGGTGCGCGACGTGATCTACTGGCCCGAACTCACCACGCTCGACGAGGTGCACAAGGTCCGCGGCGGCAACCCGATTCTCTTTCCCTTCAACGGCCGCTGCTTCGATCGCGGGGAAATTTTTTTCTGGCGCGCCGCCGACGGCGTGAAGCGCGCGATCCCGCTGCACGGGATCGCGCGGCAGGGCCGGTTCGAGGTGGTGGCGATGGACGCGCGCGGGTTCGTCGCGCGCTTTGTGCCGGGCGCGGAGGCGCAGGCGGCCTACCCCTTCGACTACGAGTTTACGGTGGCGTATCGCTTTGAGGCGCTCGGCCTCGCGTGCGAGTTCGCGCTGAAAAACCGCGGCGCGACGCCGCTGCCGTGGAGCGCGGGGCATCATTTTTATTTCACGCTGCCGTGGAGCGAGGGCACGAAACGCGCCGACTACTCCATCCGCATCCCCGCCGGCCGCCGCACGAAACAGGATCCCACGGGCGCGCTCGTCGCGGGCCCCGAGTTGCGCGAGGTCGAGAGCCTCGGCAACCCCGCGCTGATCGACACGCAACATAGCGCCCTGCGCGGCAACGAGGCCGTCTTCGGCGAGCCCGGTCGCGGCGGCGATGTCGCCATCCGCCTCGGCACCGATCCCGTGCCGCACCCGGAGGCGGCGTTCGTCACCTGGACGCTCGCCGACGACTCGCCGTTCTACTGCGTGGAGCCGTGGATGGGCCTGCCCAACGCCGCCGAGCACAAGGTGGGCCTGCACTTCGTGCCGCCGGGTGAGACGCAGAAGTTCGCCGTGAGCGTGCGCGTGCGCTGACGAAAGATTTCCGTTACCTTTTTTCCGCAACTCTCCCAGACCTAGCCCATGCCTTACGCACTTCCAGCCCTGGCCTTCATCGACGGCATCGGCGGCCCCGAGATGATCCTCGTGCTCGTGATCATTCTCCTGCTCTTCGGCGGTGAAAAACTCCCCGAGTTCGCCCGCGGCATGGGCAAATCGATCCGCGAGTTCAAGAAGGCCGCCGCGGGCGTCGAGGAGGAGTTCAAGCGCGCGCTCGAAGAGGACAACCGCAAATCCCTCCCGCCGCCCGCGCCCATCGCCCCCTACCCCGCCAACTCGACCGGCCAGGAAGACACCGCCTACCACGACGAATACCACAACTACCACGACCCGCACCACGAGACACCCGCGCTCGCGGCCTCCTCCGCGCATCCCGACGCCGGCGCGCAAGCCGGCCCCGCCGCCGGCACCGTGACGCCGGCCTACGAGCAGCCCGCCGGCTCCGCCGAAACGCTCGCGACCGCGTCCGCCCCGGCGGACCCGACTTCGGCATCGTCCGTCACGTCCGCGCCCACCCCGCCGTCGGGCGCGGAGGCCGCGACCCTCGCGAAAACGGAACCGGCGCCCGCCCCCGCCGCGTCCGCCACGCCGCCGAAACCCGACGCCGCCGCCGCGCCGCCGACCAGCTCGCCCGCCTGATTTTTTTCGCATGGCGCCCGCCCCCGCAGAGCCCGCGCCCGTGCCGCTCCCGATCACCGGTGAACTCGATCTGCACACGTTTTGCCCCGCCGATCTCGGCGCACTGATTCCCGTCTGGCTCGAGGAATGCGCCGCGCGCGGGCTGCGCGACGTGCGCATCATCCACGGCAAAGGCACGGGCACGCTGCGCACCACCGTGCACGCGCTGCTCCGGCGCTCCCCGCTGGTCACGACGTTTCGCCTCGGCGACGAACACTCCGGCTCCTGGGGCGCGACCCTCATCGCCTTGCGCCGATGAATCGCGCCTCTCCCGCGCTCCTCGCCCGTGCGCTGCTCCGCGCACTCACGCCCGCGCTCGTCGCGCTCCTGCTCCCACGCGTTGCCTCCGCCGCGACTCCCGCGCCCGCGCCACTCGTTCTCATTTCCCTCGACGGCTTCCGTTGGGACTACCTCGCCCAACACCCCGACGCGACGCCCCATCTCCGCCGCCTCGCGCGCGAGGGCGTCACCGCAAAAGCGCTCATCCCCGTCTTTCCCAGCAACACGTTTCCCAACCACCACTCCATCGCTACCGGCCTCTATCCGTCGCGCCACGGCATGCTCAACAACGTGATGTTCGACGCGCGGACCGAGAAATTTTTCCGCTACACCCGCATCGTCGACGCGCGTGACGGACAGTGGTGGGGCGGCGAACCGATCTGGGTCACCGCCGAGAAACAGGGCCGCGTGGGCGCCTCCTCTTTCTGGCCCGGCGCCGAGGCCGAGATCGGCGGCGTGCGCCCGACGATCGTCCGGCCGTTCGAGTCGGCCGCCAGCACCCGCCTCACCCCGCGCATGGAGGAGGTCATGGGCTGGCTCAAACTCCCGCCCCCCCAACGCCCCGCCGTCGTCGCCTTTTACCTCGACGCCCCCAACGGCCCCGGTCACCTGCACGGTCCCGACTCGCCCGAGGTCGTCGCCGTGCTAAAGCTCGCAGACGCCGCCCTGGGCGAGGCACTCGCGCGCTTCGCCGCCGAAGGCATCGCCGCCAACTTTGTTATCGTCTCCGACCACGGCATGACCGCGTGCGACGCCGACCGCGTCATCCTGCTCGACGACTTCCTCGACCTCGAAACCATCCAGATCGATTTTGACGAGACCGTCGTCGGCCTGCGCCCGCGCCCCGGCCAAACCGTCGACGCCATCATGCGCGCCCTCGCGAAACTCCCGCCGACGGCGAAGGCGTTTCGCGCCGCCGACCTCCCCCCGCGCCTCCACCTCGATCCGAAAAACCCGCGCGTGCCCCCCGTCTGGATCGTGCCCGCCGAGGGCTGGGTCGTCCTGAAACGCAGCCTCTTCAACACGGTGAAAACCAAGTTCCTCAAGGGCCAACACGGCTACGATCCGGCCGTGCCGACGATGCGCGGCCTCTTCATCGCGCACGGCCCGGCCTTCAAGCGCGGCGTCGAACTCGAGCCGTTTGAAAACGTGCACATCTACAACCTCCTCTGCGCCGCACTCGCCCTGAAACCCGCGCCAAACGACGGCGACGACCGCCTCGTCAAGTCCGCGCTCCTCACGCCACGCGCCCCGCACTAGCGCGCCGACCCCGTAGCGGCGGGCGTCCCCGCCCGCCGAGGATCACCGACACCTCCACTCCGCCGCCCACCGCTCACTGCGCAAACTCCACCGTGTAATTCTCCACATCCTCGTCCCCCTCGCCGCGAAAGAGCGTGATGAAGAGCTTGAAACTGTAGGGCGGCCGGACCACCCGCTCGGACGTGAGCACCTTGCCGTTCACCGTCAGGAGAAAACGCTCGGGCGTCTTCTGGTAAAGCGGCTGCCACCGCAGCGCCGCGCGCACCGCCTCGGGGGCGATCGCCTTTTTCTTCGCGTTGTAGAACGACAGCTTGAATTTCCCCTCGACCACTTGCAGGCCGAAGAACCCGGTCCCGCGGGCGACCTCAACGCCCTCGATCTTGCCGGCTTCGTCCTCGTTCTTCGGCTCCTCCTTTTTGGCCGGGGCTGACTTCGACGCATCTTTCGACGCGTCTTTCGCCGTCCCCTTGGCTGCGCCCTTCGCCGGCGCCATCGGCGAACCCGGTTTTGCCGGAGCGGCCGGTTTCGCGTAACGCGGATCGTCCTCGAGGATGATGCGCACGGGCGGAGCCTTACCCGGCTCCGCCGCCATCGCCCCCCCAACGCAGCTCAAAAAAAGTCCCGCCTCGAACACGCCGATTTTCATGGCCCACGACTATTCACGCGTGGGGTCCGCGCAAGCCGCAAGCCGCGCGCGCCAGCCGCCGCGCCGACTTTCGGAGAAATTTCACGCCGCGCCGTCGCCATCGCCTGTGCGCCGCCGGCCAGCCCACCCCCTGCCGCGCCGTTGGACGACGGCCCGCGCCCCCCGTCGGGTTGCGAACGGGGTCGCGTCGAAAAACGATTCTCAAATCTATGCACAAAAACCACACACTAGACATAAGCCACCAATTTTGTGCTTGTTACGCCACGCGTTCCAGCGACTAATCTATGCGTTATCAGCCACCGTGCCGCGTCCCGCCCAGCTTACGCCCACCGACCTCACGCTTCGTTTCCAAGTCGACGGCGCGCTGACGGCGCAGGCCTTGGCGGACAGGTTGGGGGTGACGCAGCCGACGATCTCGCGCGGGCTCGGGCGTCTTGGTGACTCGGTCGTTGCGCTCGGCGCCGCGCGGCGGACGCGGTATGCGTTGCGGCGCACCGTGCGCGCGGCGGGCGACCGCTGGCCGATCTATCGCGTCGATGCGAACGGGCGCGCGCGCGAGTGGGCGCGGCTGCACGCGTTGCACGGCGGATATTGGGTCGAATGGGCCGGCACGCCGCCCGCGTGGGCCGAGCACGCGCTGGATCGCGAGGGGCACGTCGCGGGTTTCCCTTTTTTCCTCGGCGACTTGCGGCCGCAGGGATTTCTCGGGCGAAACGTCGCGCGGCGCATAGCGGAGGCGTTGCGATTGCCGGCTGATCCGCGCGCGTGGGGCGACGACGACACCCTGGTGTTTCTTCAGGCCGAGGGAGACGACCTGCCGGGCGATTTGATCGTGGGCGAGGCGCCGTTGCGGCGGCTACAGGCGCGCGTGCTCGCGGCGAACGACGATGACGTCGTCCCCGAGCGCGCGCGGGCGACGCGCTATCCGGCGCTCGCGGCGCAGGCCGCGGCGGGCGCGGCGGCGGGCTCGTCGGCGGGCGGGGAGCAGCCGAAATTCCTGACGGCGTTGCGCGGGCGCGACGGCGCGGTGCGGCACGTGTTGGTAAAATTCTCGCCGCCGACGGACACGCCCGCCGGCCGGCGCTGGGCGGACTTGCTCACGGCGGAGGCGCACGCGCTCGCGGTGTTGGCGGAGCACGGCCTCGCGACGGCGGGGGCGCGCACGCTCGATGCGGAGGGGCGGCGGTTTCTCGAAGTCACGCGACATGACCGGATCGGCGCGCACGGACGGCGCGGCGTGGTGTCGCTGGAAGCGCTGCACGGCGATCTCGGTGCGGGTGCGCCGACGGACTGGGCGGCGTCGGTCGAGGGGATGGCGCGCGCGGGCCACGTGGACGAGGCGGGGCTCGGCGCGGTGCGGCGACAGCACGCGTTTGGCGAACTGATCGGGAATTCGGACATGCACTTCGGCAACCTCGCGTTTTGGCTCGACGACGCGGTGCCGTTTCGGCCGACGCCCGCCTACGACATGCTGCCGATGGCGTGGGCGCCAAACGCGCAGGGCGAGGTGGTGGAGCGGGCGTTTGCGCCGCGCGCACCGCTGCCGGGCGCGCTGCCGGCGTGGAGCGAGGCGGCGGGGTGGGCGGAGGATTTTTGGCAACGCGTCGCGGCGGATGCCGAGGTGTCGCGCGATTTTCGCGCACACGCGCGCGCGGCGGGCGCGGTTGTCGCGCGGTTGCGGGAACACTTCGGCCCCGCGTAGCCTCCCGTTTTTCACCCGTGCGCACTCGCAAATTCCTTCCCGCCCTCGGCCTGCTCCTCGCGGCGCTGTTCGCCGGCTGCGTCTCGACGCCCGCGCCGCGCATCGCGCTCGACTCGATTCCTCCGGCGCAGGTCGCGCGCGCCAACGCCAACCTCCGCGTCTTCAACGCCGCGTGGTCCCTCGTCGCCGACAAGCATTTCGATCCGAAGCACAACGGCGTGGACTGGCCCGCCGCCGCGCTGAAATTCGGTCCGCTCGCCGCCACCGCGCCCGATGCGAAGGCGCTCTACGCCGTCCTCAACGAGATGCTCGCACCGCTCCACGACAGCCACACGCACGCCCTCGCGCCCGAGGCCGCGCACGAGCGGCACACGCAGATCCGCGCGCGCACGGGCATCAACATGCAGCGCCTCGAGGGCCGATGGGCCGTGGCCGAGGTCGTGCCCGACAGCCCCGCCGCGCTCGCGGGCGTGCGCGTCGGCTGGCTCGCGGTCGCGCGCAACGGCGAGCCCATCGGCGAGCGGTTTGATTTCCGCCCGCGCGACGGCGAGGTCGTGCGCTGGGATTTTCTCGATGCGGAGGATCGGCCGGTGGCCCTCGCGCTCGCGGCCCGGCCGCTCTCGCTCAAGGCCCGGCAGGAGGCGCGCGTGCTCGCGGACGGTTTCGTTTACCTGCGCTTCGACGAGTTCGACACCGCGGACCGCCGCTGGCTGAGCGCGCAACTCAAGGCGCATCGCGACGCGCCCGGCGTCGTCGTGGACCTCCGGCAAAATCCCGGCGGCGAAACGCTCTCGCTCGGCATCGCCGTCGGCGAGTTCTTCGACCGCGCGGTGGATTGCGGCGTGTTCATCTCGCGCGACGGATCGCGCGGCGGAAAAAGCTCCTGGCAGCTCGGGTCGGCGCGCTACGCGGGGCGCGTGGTGATTCTCGTGGACGGGCGCACGGCGAGCGCGGGCGAAATTTTTGCGGCGACGCTTCAGGACCACGGGCGCGCGAAAGTCGTCGGCCGCAAGACCGCGGGCGCGGTGCTCGCGAGCTGGTTTTACGTGTTGCCCGACGGCGGCGAACTCCAACTCAGCCGCGAGGACTACGTCGCCCCGAAGGGCCGCCGGCTCGAGGGCGACGGCGTCGAGCCCGACGTGAAGGTCACACGCACGCTCGCGGATTTGCGCGCGGGGCGCGACGCCGACCTCGAGGCCGCGCTGGCGATCCTGCGCGCGAAGTAGCCGGACGCGCGGCGGGATTTGGCGTTGCCGCTCACGCGCGAGCGGATGCATTGGCGTCGGATTGCCCGACCCGTTTCCCGTGTGCCCATGCTTCCTCCTGCCGTGAAAATCTCCTCCGTCCTCGCCCGCGCCCTCCGCCTCGCCTTGGTCCTCGCCGTCGGCGCGCTCGCCGCGATCGCGGCCGACACCGGCCGCGTGCAGGGCCGCGTCTTCAATCCCGCCACGGGCGACTACGTGCGCAACGCCGAGATCCGCCTCGTCGGCACCGATCGCGTGGCCTACTCGGAGGAGGGCGGCTTCTACCAGCTCGACAACGTCCCCGCCGGCGCGGCGTCGCTGCGCGTCTCGTTTTCCGGCTACGCGCCGGCGACGGCGACCGTGAGCGTGACGGCCGACGCGACGGCGGCGCGCGACTTCGAGCTGCGGCCCGCGGCGGCGGGCGACGGCGAAAAGGTGCAGCTCTCGAGCTTCGTCGTCTCCGGCGAACGCGAGGGCAATGCCAAGGCCATCATGGAACAGCGCCGCAACATGAACATCTCCACCTCCGTCGCCGCCGACACCTTCGGCGATGTCACCGAGGGCAACGTCGGCGAATTCCTCTAGTTTCTCCCCGGCGTCGATGTCGAATACGTCGACGGCATCAGCCGCGGACCGCGCGTCGGCGGCCTCGATCAGCAATACGTCGGCGTCACGATGGACGGCGCGAGTGTGGCGAGCGCCGACGCATTTGTCGCCTATGGCAGCACGCTGAACGGCGCCGCCGGCAGCCAGTCCCGCTCCGTCGGCTTTGAGCAGATGTCGATCAACTCCGTCGAATCCATCGAGATCAGCCGCACGCTCAGCCCCGACATGGAGGCGAATTCCCCCGCCGGCTCCATCAACATGCGCACCCGCCGCGCCTTCGACCGCAAAGGCCGCCGCGTCGACTGGCAGTTCAGCGCCGGCTTCAACACCCCCGACGCCGCCAATTTTCACCAGACCCGCGGATGGGACGACAAACTCCACCGCCAGTGGCGCCCCAACTACCAACTCGATTACTCCGACGTGTTTTTCAACCAGCGCCTCGGCCTCCGCCTCAGCGTGAGCAACAGCAGCATCCGCTCCGAACAGCAATACGTCACCCACACCTACAACAAAACCACCGTCGCGCCCGCGGCCAACGGCACCGGCGGCGACCTCCGCCCCATGGTGCTCACCGCCATCGCGTTCACCGACGGCCCGCGCCTCTCCAGCCGCGCCAACCTCACCGCGACCACCGACTTCAAGGCCGCCAACCGCCTCGTGCTCTCGCTTACCGCGATGTTCAACGCCTTCGAAAACAACGCGCACACCAAGGCCCTCACGTTCAACGCCGCCGCCAACGGCG
>JBEANZ010000519.1:0-2813 GCA_041165185.1 Verrucomicrobiota bacterium
GAAACGTTGCGCGGATCGCCGCCGTTGAAGGGGCGCACGGGGGCGGGGCCGCACCACGCGTCCCAGTCGAGCTCTTTCGGCACCTCGACGGTGGGGAGCGGTTTCTCGGGGCCGCCGCCGTAGTTCACGAAGCAGCGCACCATGCCGATGTCGCCGGCCTTGCCGCTGCGGAGGAAGTCGCGGCCGCTGATGTTGTGCGGCGAGATGCGGCGGTGCGTGCCGACCTGCACGACGCGGCCGGTGGCACGCGCGGCGTTTACCATCGCGCGGCCCTCCATCACGGTGTGGCCGATCGGCTTTTCGACGTAAACGTGCGCGCCGGCCTTCACCGCGGCGATCATGGGGAGCGCGTGCCAGTGGTCGGGCGTGCCGATGATGGCGATGTCGGGCTTCATCTGCGCGAGGCACTCGCGGTAATCCTTGAAGAGCTTCGGCGTGCCGGCACCCGCCGCGCCGTTTTTCATCGTCGGCTCAAACTGCCGCGAGTCGACGTCGCAGAGCGCGACGAGTTCGCAGGCGCCGCTGGCGAGGGCCTCGCGGAGGATGTTGTTGCCCCACCAGCCGCAGCCGATGAGGACGGTGCGGAACTTGCGCCCTCCGGATTTTTCCTGGGCGCGGATGGAAAACGGCACGGCGGCGAGCGCGGCCGTGGCGGCGGAGGTTTGGAGGAAGGTGCGGCGGTTCATTTTTTGGGGAGATTTTCTTGACCACGGATCACACGGATGAACACGGATCAAGACATTCATCGGACGGGGATTGATCCGTGTTCATCCGGGAAATCCGTGGTGAAGTTCAGGTTTTCAAACCAAGCCCGATTTCACGGCGCAGGTAGGTGAGCGATTTTTCGAGGTCGGCTTTCTGGAAATTTTGCGTGGCGAGTGTGCGCTCCTTCGGATCGGTGGGGGGCGTGAAAGCGACGGGGATTTTTTTTCCGCGTTTCGCGAGGGCCTCGAACTTCGCGAGCTTGTCGGGGCGCTTGTCGTAGTGCTGCCAGAACTCGGGCGACTTGTATTTGAACTCCCGCGGGCCGCCCGAGATCGTTTCGATCATGATGGGGACCTTGGGGCAGAGCTGGGCCCAACGCGCGGCGTATTTTTTCCAGTCGATGAGGCCGTCGCCGGCGGCGGTCCACTGCACGGTGGCACCGTCGAGCGTCTCCCAGATCATGTCGTCGCGCAGGCTCGAGCAAATCGTGACGGGGCCGAGGGTTTCGAGCACGTCCATCGGATCCTCGAGGGTCCAGGCGGCGTTGCCGGAGTCGATGTTGGCGCCGACAAAATCCTCGCCGGCAGCCTTGATGAGATCGCGGAGTTCCCACGAGTGCATGTCGCCCGCGTGGTTTTCGATCGCGACTTTCACGCCGGCGGCCTTGGCGTCGGCGCGGCAGGCTTTGAGCACGGCGACGGTGTCGGCGATGCGGGCGCGGATGCCGCCCTCGGTCTTGCGGTCTTCCATGTTGCCGAGGACGACGCGGAAGACTGGCGAGCCGAGCGCCTTCGACACCCGCAGGCCGAGGCGCAGGTGCTCCTCGGCGGTGCCGCGGTTGGGGCGAAACGCTTTCGACGTCGGGCAGATGCTCCAGCTGCCGGCGTAGAGTTGCACGCCCGCGGCTTCGGCCTGCGCGCGGACGACGCGGAGCGCGGCATCGTCGAGGCTCTCGTAGGCGTCGAGGTCGGAGATGAGCAGCGTGTCGCATTTCAGTTTCGCCGCGTAGTCGATGAGCGCGGGGGCCTTCCACTGCATGGCGCGGACAGCGAAGTTGTCGTAGCCGAGGCCGATTTTTTTCGACGAGGACGCAGCGGCGGCGAGCAGCGGCGAGCGTGTGGCGGCGACCGCCACGGTGGTGGCGGCGGCGGTTTTCAGGAAGGTGCGGCGATGCATGGAGGTGCGGCGGATAGGCAGTAGGCGCGTGGACTTTTCGTGGCGTTCGCTGGTTGCTTATTTCGCCGGTGTGGCGGCAGCCGCAGGCGCGGCTACGGGCGCCTTCGGCTTCGTCGTCTTCTCGAAATCGTCCGTGCGGAACGGCGTGACGGGGAGCCCCTCGGCGGAGAAGAGGTTGCAGACGGGGTTGTCGGCCCACGCGTAGCGCACGGCGACGGGCGCGGCGACGGCGTCGCTCGAGACCTCGACCTTGTCCTTGCCGAGGACCTTACCGGTGGCCCAGTGCCAGACGCGGTCCGCACCGCAGACGGCGAAGCCGCGCGCCTCCACGACATCGAACGCGCGCAGGCTGCTGCCAAAACAATCGAGCGTGATCGTGGCCTTGGCGCCTTCGATGGCCACGCTCTTGAACTCGGGGCTGCGGTAGGCGAATTTCAGGCCGTAGTCCTTCACGAGCGCCCAGCGCACGAGGCGCGCGGCGACGTCATGTTTGTTTTTCGGATGGATGTCCTTGCCCTCGCCGAGGTCGATGATGACGGCCTGGCCGGTGTTGGCCAACGCGAGCGTCTTCGTCTGCGACTCGCGCAACTCGGCCCAGTCGCTTTCGCCGGGCGCGGATTTCTCGGCTTTGAAATCGGCGAGCTGCACCCAGTAAAACGGGAAGTCGCCTTGGCCCCACTCCTTGCGCCACTGCTCGATGAGAAACGGGAACAACTGCCCGTGCTCCCAGGCGCGGCCGGCGTTGGACTCGCCCTGATACCAGATGACGCCCTTCATCCCGTAGCCGAGCGTCGGATGGACGACGCCGGCGAAAATATTTCCCGGCCGCGCGTTGCCGTTGATCCAGGCCTCGGGCCAGGCGGGTTTCACGGGCGCGGTCTTGCCGGCGGCTTTCGCGGCGGCGACGTTGGCTTCCCAGGTCGCGAGCACGG
>JBEANZ010000520.1:0-3333 GCA_041165185.1 Verrucomicrobiota bacterium
GTTGAGCCGTTGCGGCGACACCCCCGGTCCCCTTGTTTTTGATCGAGCATCCTGAAGGGATGCCAGAAGGGTCCGCCTACCCGAGTTTCTGGCACCCGCTCCGGGGTGCATCGGAGGACAAACGCTTACCGGGGGTTTCGTGCCTCAACCCCCGGCTACTTTCTGGCACGCCTCCGGCGCGCAAGGCACTGCGGTGGCGGCAATTCACCGCCAATTCACTGGCAGTGGGGCAACGCCCTGGGATTCGGGTTGGAAAATGTTCTCGCCCTGAAGGGGCGACACCCTCGTCTGGTTTCGCCCTTTCAGGGCTTGGACTATCACGGCGGACATTTCCCAGGGCGTTGCCCTGGGGCTTTCAACTTTTCGCCCTTTCAGGGCTCCCAATCCTCGACGATCACCCGCTGAGAACCGCGAGGAACCATTTTTTCGTGCGCGTGGCCGATGGAATCACTCGCTCACACGCCACGCGCCATCCGCCGCACGCCGTGCCCGCCTACAACCCGGGGACTTCCCAGCCCTTGCGAGCGGGGCGGCGGACGAGCGCGTCCGCCTCCCGCTTGTTGTCGAAGCGCAGCGCCGCCGAGTTCCATGCGAGCGTCTCCTGCGGATAGCGCACGGCCATGCTGCCGAGCAGCACGGCCTCGGTGAGCGGGCCCGAGTAGTCGAAGTTCGCGAGCGGCTTGGCCGCGCCGCCGATGCACGCCTCCGCCCAATCGCTCCAATGGTGCGTGCCCTTGATGTCGGGCAGGCGGTAGTCGCGGAATTTTTCGACCGGGTAAAGTTTCGGCGTCGCGATGTGCGGCACGTGCAACACGCCCTCCGTGCCGATGATGATCGAGCCCTCGAAGAGCGGGCTGCGCGGGGCGGCTTTCTTTTTCCCGGCGGCGCTCGGGTCGTTGGCGAGGGCTTCCTTTTGCGCGGCGCTCAACGGCGCGGGCTCCGGTTCCTTCGGCGGCGTGACGAGCGCCATGATTTCCGCCGGCGGGCGGGCGTCGCCGTCATACCACGTGACGGGCACGGTTTTTTCGGCCGTGTATTTCGTGCCGGGGAACACGTAGTGGATGCGCGCGTTGATCGCCCAGTTCCACTGGTCGGGCGCGGGGCCCTCGGAGCGGAGCGAGATCGGCGCGGTGAGCGCCAGCGCTTCGAACACCGGATCGAAGATGTGGCAGCCCATGTCGCCGAACGTGCCGGTGCCGAAGTCGAGGCGCTTGCGCCAGTTCGACGGGTGATAGTAACCGCCGCCGACATAGGGGCGCTCGGCGCGTCCGCCGAGCCAGAGGTCCCAGTTGAAGTCGGGAGAGACCGCGTCCGTCGAGGCGGGCGGCGCGCCGGTGTCGCCCCACTTCTTGCTGCTCCACGTGTGGACTTCCTTCACCTTGCCGATGACGCCGCTGTGGACGACGGCGACGGCCTGCCGGTAAACGCCCTGCGAGTGGATCTGGATGCCCATCTGCGTAACGAGTTTTTTCTCGCGCGCGAAATTCGTGAGCGTGCGCACCTCGTGGAGATCGTGGGCGAGGGGTTTCTGGCAGTAGCAGTGTTTGCCGAGCTGCATCGCGGAGAGCGCGATCGGCGCGTGCATGTGGTCGGGCACGGAGACGTTTACGGAGTCGAGGTTGTTCGCCTCCTTGTCGAGCAACTGGCGCCAGTCCTGATAAACCTTCACGTCGGGGAAACTGCTCTTGAGCGTCGCGACCTTGGCGAGGTCGACGTCGGCGACGGCGACGAGCTTGACGAACGGGTTGCTGCAAATCGCCTGGACGTCGGACCACGCCATGCCGGAGGCGCCGAAGCTGGCGTGACGGAGGGTGCGGCTCGGCGGCTGCGCGCGGAGATGGCGCGCGAAAAATGGCGCGGCGACGGCGGCGGCACCGAGGGTTTGGACGAAACGGCGGCGGGAGACGGGGCGGGGAGTTTGCATGGGGAGAGAGCGGGGGGCGGGGCGGTGAAGAGGGGGAGAGAGGGAGATGGGGAGCGAGGGAGAGGGGGAAATGAGAACGCGAGACGTGGGAGCGAGATCCGCGTGGGGCGCGGGGGTGGTTCAGATCGCGAGGGGATCGATTAGGCGGAGCGCGGGAAGGCCGGTGAAATCGGTGGTGTTGCACGTGGCGAGCGGCAGGCGATGCGTGAGCGCCGTCGCGGCGATGATGGCGTCGCCGAGCTTGAGGCGGCGGAGTTGGCGGAGGCGGATGGCCTCGGTGACGATGGGGTCGGTGAAGGGGAGCAGCACGAGCTCGGAAAAGAAAGTCGCGAGTCGGGCCCGCTCGACGCCGTCCAAGCGGTGAAAACCCAGCACCTCGATTTGCGTGACGGTCGCCGCGCAAAGGGGAGCCGGCAGCCCATCGAGCCACGCGAGCAAGGCAGGATCGCGCCCCTGAATCGCGTAGATGATGATGTTGCTGTCGAGCAGCACGGCTCAATCCCTCCCGGGCAACGGACGGTCGTCGCGCTCCGCGCGTTGCCACGCGACCGGGTCCGGCACCAGCACGCGCCCGCGTGCGGCGAGTTCGCGCAGGATGGCGACGGCCTTGCGGTTGTTGCCGGTCGGTGCCGCCGCCGGTTGGGCGAGCGCGACCGTGACCTCGATCCGGCCGGCGGGGAGGTCGGCGGGGACGGGCACGTCGATCCTCAGGCGATGGTCGGGGGTGATTTCGGCGTTCGCGGTGAGCGTGGTCATGGCGGAAAACTGCGAGCGCGACGGGGGATGGCAACCCTCCGGTGGACCGCCGCGCGCCGCGGTTTGCGACGTGCGGCGACTCCGCGCTACACCTCGAAACCGTGGCGCACGTGCCAGTGGCGCGTCTCGCCGGGGGCGAGGCGGAGGTCGAGGTAGGGTTCGACGGAGATGGTGTGGGCGTTGGCCCACACGGGGCATTCGTCGGGGACGTAGCTCGTGGCGAAGGTCACGCGCGCGAGCTTCGGGTGATCGAGGGAGAGCGCGAGCGGGCGGGCGGGCGGGAGCGCGAGGAGTGCGAACTGGTTGTCGGTGCGCGCGGTGAACGGGCGCTTGAACGTGAGCGTGCCGTCGGGCGCGAGGGCGAAGCCGGGGTTGTCGGGGAGCGTCGCGCCGGCGGGGAGTAGGAGGCGCGCGCGATTTTCCGTGAGCGCCCAGAACGGATGCGGGAACCACTGGAGCGCGAGCGGCGTTTCGCCGACGTTCGTGAGCTGCGAGTAGGAAGTGATCGTGCGGCCGTGCAGTTCGATTTTGCGCGCGAGTTCGTAGGAGAAACCGGCGGCCGTCTGGCGCGTTTGAAAAATGAGATGATCCGGAAACCGCGAGACGGTCCACGCGCAGGGCGCGGTGATGAGGACAGACTCAATCGCGGGCGC
>JBEANZ010000521.1:0-3570 GCA_041165185.1 Verrucomicrobiota bacterium
GCCGGCCTCGGCTGGTCGCTTTCCACGAGTGAAATTCGCGACGCCGGCAAGGGGTTCTTCAACTCCGTCACCGCCACGCGCACCGGCCTCACGATCGCGTTTGACGACATTTTCTACCTCCGCCCGCGCACCATCACTGTCACCGATCCCGCCACCGGCGCCGCCGTCGATCCCTTTCGCCTTGCGGGATACCGCGTCCAAACCGCCAGCGGCAACCGCTACGGCGCCGACACCGTCCTCGGCGTCGGCCCCGGCGAGGGCACCAGCAACCGCACCGTCGACACCGCGCGCAACGCCTTCGCCAACGCCAAGCGCGACTTTTCCCTCCGCGTGCCGCTCACGCTCAAGGCCGGCCTCGACGTGCGCCAGACGATGCGCGACTACCGCGGCGGCACCACCGCCTACACCTACGTCGGCCCCGACGGCCTCGCCAACTCCGCCGACGACACCGCGGCCCCGTTCCGCGATCCCGTTTACTCGGCGCGCGACGGCGTCTTTGGGTTTCCGAAAACCGAGCGCATTGGCGGCGGCCTGCTCTACGAAGCCCTGCGGCGCAACCCCGCCCACTTCGTCAAAAACGACAACACGATCTACCGCTCCGCGATCAACCTCTCGAAGCGCGCCGAGGAGACGGTCTCCTCCGGTTTCGTGCGCGCTGACGCCGCGTTTTTCCAGCGACGCCTGCGCGTGATGGGCGGCGTGCGCGTCGAGCAGACCAACATCAGCGCCGAAGGCCCGCTCTCCGATCCGGCGGGCAACTATCGCCGCGACGCGCGCGGCGCCGTCATCGTCGACAACTTTGGCCGGCCGCAGGCGATCGTGCCGAACAGCGACCCCCTCGGCGTCTCGCGCCTCACGCTCCTCGACCGGGGCTACACGGCGCACAAGGAATACCTGCACGTCCTCCCGCGCTTCACCGCGAGCTACAACCTCCGCGAAAACCTCATCGCCCGCGTCGCCTACTCGCACGCCCTCGGCCGCCCCAACTACAACCAATACGCCGGCGGCCTCACGTTACCCGACGAGACGCTCCCGCCGTCGTTTGGCAATCGGATCACCGTCAACAACGTCGCGCTCAAACCCTGGACCGCGCACACCATGCAGGTCTCGCTCGAGCGCTACTTCGAGGGTGTCGGCATCGTCTCGGTCGGCGGCTTTCGGCGCGACTTTCGGAATTTCGCCGGCGTGACGCTCTTCGCGGCCACGCCGGAGTTCCTCGCCAACTACAACCTCGAGCCCGCGACTTACGGCGGCTACGACGTTGCTACGCAGTTCAACATTCCCGGCTCCGTCCGCTCCGAGGGCTTCGATGTGAGCTACAAACAGGCGCTCACCTTTCTGCCGCCGTGGGCGCGCGGCGTGCAGGTGTTCGCCAATGGCGCGGTGACGCACTTCACCAACGACGCCGTCGACGCCTTCGCCAACTCCATCCCGAAAACCGCCTCGTGGGGCGTGAGTCTCAACCGCGAGCGCTACGTCCTCCGCGCCAATTGGAACTACAAGAGCCGCCACCGCCGCGCCGCCATCACTCCCGGATTTAGCATCGAACCCGGCACCTACGCCTGGGGCTCGAAGCGCCTCTTTGTCGATCTCGTCGGCGAGTATCGCCTCACGCGCCGGTTCACGCTGTTCGGGACGATCCGCAACCTGCAGGACACACCCGAGGATTTCTCGCGCGAAGGCCCGAACACCCCCGACGTCGCGAAATTCCGCCAGCGCGATCGCTACGGCGCCCTGTGGACCTTCGGCGTCAAAGGGGCGTTTTGAGCGAACGCGATTTTCGGAACGCTAATCTTCGCTAATTATCGCTAATCAAAGAACCCTTTCTCGAAGCGCTATTCCGCGCCCGCGCTTCGCCGATTAGGCGAAGCACGCACACGCTCGATTCACCACAAATCTCCGGGACGATTAGCGAAGATTAGCGTTCCCCACCTTCCTTCCCTCCGTCCCGCCTCCTCTCTTTCCCTCCTCGGTCACCGCTCTCTTTTTCTACGCCGTGCCAACCGTCACCCGCCGCCAAGCCCTCCGCCTCACCGCCGGCGCCGCCGCGTCCGCGCTCGCCTTTCCGCGCGTGCTCCGCGCCGCGTCGGCGCCCGTATTCCCGCACGGCGTCGTGCGCGGTGAACCCACCGCCGACGCCATCGGCGCCGAGGTCCTCGCCTCCGGCGGCAACGCCGTCGACGCCCTCGTCACCGCCGCGCTCGCCGTCGGCATCGCCGCCCCCGCCATGACCGGCCCCGGCGGCTACGGCGCCGCGATCATCATCGCCTCCGCCGACGGAAAAAAACTCGTCGCCATCGACGCCAACTCCACCGCCCCCGCCGCCGCGCAGCCCGATATGTTTCCGCTCGACGACAAGGGCGCCGTGCGCGGCCGCGCCAACCACCATGGCTGGCTCGCCGCCGGCGTGCCGGGCATCCTCGCCGGCCTCCAACTCGCCCTCGACCGCCACGGCACGCGCTCGTTTCGCGACTGCGCCTCGCCCGCGATCAAGCTCTCTCGCGACGGCATCACGCTCTCCGCGTCCGTCGCAACGACGATGCGCAACCTCGCGCCCACCTTCGCCACCCACGCCGGCGGAAAAAATCTTTTCCTGAAAAACGACGTGACCCCCCCCGCCGGCGACACGTTTCGCAACCCCGAGCTCGCCGAGCTGCTTGCCACGCTCGCGCAGCGCAACTCCGTCGACTCGTTCTACCGTGGCGACATCGCAGCGCGCATCGCCGCCGATTTCGCAAAGCACGGCGGCCTCGTCACCGCCGCCGACCTCGCCGCCTATCACGCCCGCGAAGTCGCTCCGCTCCGCCTCGCCTGGGATGATCGCACCGCCATCCTCACGCCGCCGCTCACCGCTGGTGGCTTCACGATGCTGCAAACGCTCGCGACGCTCCGCGCGCTCGACTTCGCCGCGTTGCCCGCCGGCCTCGCGCGCACGCACACCTACCTCGAGGCGCTCCGCCTCGCGTGGTCCGACCGCCTCACCCTCCTCGGCGATCCGGAGTTCGCCAAAGTGCCGCAGGAAAAACTCCTCTCCGACGACTACGCTCGCGAGTGCGCCGCGCGCATCCGCGCCGCCGTCGCTGCGAAAAAAATCCTCCCGCACCCCGCCGAGTCCCGCCCCCAATCCGGCACGATCAATCTCAGCGCCGTCGACCGGCACGGCAACCTCGCCGCGATCACGCTCACGCATGGCGACGGCTTCGGCGCCGCGGTCACCATCGACGGCCTCGGCCTCACGCTCGGCCACGGCATGTCGCGCTTCGAATCGCGCCCCGGCCACCCGAATTCCCCAGCCCCCGGGAAACGCCCGCTCCACAACATGAGCCCCGCGATCGTGCTGCGCGACGGTCGCCCCGTGCTCGCTCTCGGCGCGCGCGGCGGACGCAAGATCCCCAACGCCGTGCTCGCCGCGCTCACGGAGTTCGTCGCGTTCGAGCGTCCGCTCGCCACCGCCATCGCCGCGCCGCGCCTCCACACGGAAGGCACGCCCGCCATCGAGCCCGAGCCCACCTGGTCCGCCCCCGAACTCGCCGCGCTGCCCGCCCTCGGCTACAAAGTGAAAACCGCCGC
>JBEANZ010000522.1:0-4647 GCA_041165185.1 Verrucomicrobiota bacterium
ACACGTCGTGCAACGCGCGCCGGTAGAGCCCGCGTGGCATTCCGTCGCGAATGAATTCCCCGACCGGCACGCGGTGGCACCACTCCCAAATCCGCCGATCCATGAGCGGCTGCGGGCTCTCCATCGTCGGACAATAGCCACGCGCCCAGTTGCCGCCGCCGGGGATGCGGCCCGCGCTCGCCGGCGCGAGCTGCGTGCGCCGGTAGTCGAGCGGACTCTCCGCGCCGCTGGCGGGGCGCGGCTCCGCCTCCGGTGCGGACGCGGCGGCGCGCCGGAGCCGCGCGGCGAATTCCGGGTTCACCGGCGAAAGCGCCGCCGTGTCCGTCGCGCGGCCGGTGCGCTCGTCGCGCCACGCGCGCAGCCACCACGGTGAAAACGGTCGCAACACCTCGCGCCGAAAAATTCCCCCGGCCGTCATGCCGCGCGCCGCCGCCTGCCGGCGGAGCTGGCCCACCAGCGCGAGCCAACGGCCACCGCGCGCGAGTTGCTCGAGGTGGCCGTAGCCGGGAAACGAAGCCGCCATGTCGCCGCCCATCCCGCCCAGCGTCACGCGCGCCCCGCGCTCCGCGGCGAGCGTGAAGAGTTCCCGCGTGCGATACGCCTTCGGATCGCCCTCGGGGAAACCGCTCGCCGCCAGCCGCGCGTCGTCAAAATCGATCACCGGGAACCGTCGCCCGTGCGCGAACTGCGGTGCCATGTTGGGATGAATCGCGAGCGCGGCGCGGATGAAGCCGCTCTCCTCGCGGCGCCATTCGTCGCCCGCGAAATCGGCGGTGAGCACGTTGGAAACGGTGGTGAGTTGTTCGCCGCGCGCCGCCAGCGCACGCGCCGCGAGCACGGCGACGCCCGTCGAGTCGAGCCCACCGCTCAGCATCGCCGCGACGGGTAACCGCGTGCGCAGCGCGGATCGCACCGCGCGATCGACGAGGTCGCGGAGCGCCTCCGCGTAGTCCGCGCCGGTGCCGAGGCGCAGCTCCGGCTCCATTGCGAGGCGCCAGTAGGGGCGCGGGGCGGGTTGGCGTTCACCGCCGACACGCAGGACCAGCGTGTGCGCGCCGGGCAACGAGTGGAGGCCCGCGTAGAGCGTCTCGCCGCGCGTGCGGCCGGGCGCGGGGGCGCCGAGCGCGGCGGCGAGCGCGTCCTCGTTGAGCGCGCGCGGCACGCCGGCAGCCGCGAGCAGGGCCGTCACACGCGTGGCAAACACGAACCGCCGCCCGTCGTTGAAAAAATAAAACTCCCGGTGCCCGAAGACATCGCGCGCGCACAACAGCTCGCGGCGGCGCGCGTCCCAGAGCGCAAACGCGAATTCGCCCTCGAGCCGCGCCGCGCACGCCTCGCCCCATTTTTCATGCGCGCGCAACACCAGCTCCGGGTCCGGCGCACCGCGCTCCGCCGCCGGCACGCCGAGCGCCGCGCAGAGGTCGTCGCGGTGGTCGAGCCGCCCATCAAACGCCACGAGCCTCGCCCCGTCGCGACTCGCCTGCGGCGAGTTCTCGCCCGCAGCCTCCGGCGTGATGGCGAGGCGCGCGTGGCCCAGCGCGAGCGGCCCGCCCGCCCAGGTGCCTTCGCCGTCGGGACCATACGGACGTAGCCGCGCCATCATTGCCCTGAGGTCGCGCGCGTCGGCCGGCGCGCCATCGAGATTGAGCCAGCCGGCGAGGGCGCTCATGCGGCGGGGGCGAGGCGGACGGATCTCACGGAGCGCATCGAAACGTCCGCCATCCCGGGCGTCGTGTTGTTCCCGCCCCGCGGCGGCTCGCCGACACGCGGGGATCGCGGATTTCACTCCGTGGGCGTTGTGGCCTCTTCGGCACCAGCTTATGGAAACCGCCGCACCGTCCCCCGCTCAGCCCGCCTCCGCCCAACCCGCGAAAAAAACGTGGGTCACCCCGCAATTGATCCAGATGGACGTCCAGTCTGAGACCAAGCTCCAGCGGGGTCCGGGCCCGGACGGCGGCTCCAACGCTGACGACAGTTTCGTCGACGACGGTTTTCAGGCGAGCTGATCGGCCCGCTTGAGCGTGCTTCGCGACTCCGCGCTGCGGCGGACGCCGACGGCACATGTCGCGCCCAACCCACATGACTCCCCCGCTCGCGCCTGCGCGCCTCGTCGCCCATCCTGACGTCATGACGGAGGAGGCTGACGGTGGGCTCATGCTGTTGAACCCCGCCACCGAGGGCTACTACCGGCTCGACGCCGCGAGTCACGCGTGGTGGCGCGCCCTCGTGGTGGAGTCGCGCCCGCTCGACACCGTGGTGGCCGAGGCCGTCGCGTCCTTCGACGCCGACCCGGCCCTGGTCCGGCACGATCTCGCGCAATTTGTCGCGCAGCTCCGGCGCGCCGGCTTCGTGATCGACGCGACCGGCATGTCCGCGTAACCCGCGCCGATGCCCGCGCCCGCCCCGCTGAGCGCTGCCGCGCTGTTCGCTCCGTTCGCGCCGGCGGATTTTTTCCGCGACCACTGGGAACGCCGCCCGCTCCTGCTCGAGCGGGCGCGTCCCGGTTTTTACGACTCGATTCTCACGCTCGCCGACCTCGACCGGCATTTCCAATCGCGCCAGTTGCCCGCGCAGTATTTCCGCGTGATGGATCGCGGCGTCGAGATCGACCGCGCCCGCTGGGCCCGCCACACGCGTTTTCAAGACGGCTCCGCGCTCCACGTGGTCGAGCCCGAGCGGCTCCTCGCCGCTTACACCGACGGCGCGACGCTCATCGTGAACCACGCCGACGGCAGCCTACCGTCCCTCGGCGCCTTTTGCCGCGCGCTCCGCCGCGAGTGGGCCCTCGCCTCGATCCAGGCCAACCTTTACCTGACCCCGCCCGGCGCGCAGGGCTTCGCCGCGCACTTCGACCGCCACTGCGTGCTCATCCTCCAGGTCCACGGCGAGAAAACGTGGCGCCTTCGCGGCTCCGGCGCGGAGCTGCCCGTCGAGGGCCACGAAAAAATCTTCCCGCGCCTCACCACCCCCGGCCCCCTCGAACGCGAGTTCCTCCTCCGCGCCGGCGACCTGCTCTACCTGCCGCGCGGCCACGTCCACGAGGCGCTGACCTCGGATTCCGCCTCGCTGCACATCACGCTCGGGCTCTACCCGCGTTTCGGCTTTGAGCTCCTTGACGAACTCCGAGCGCGCGCCGTCGCCTCGCCCGCGCTACGCCGCGGCTTTCCGCTCGGGCCCGACGCCGCGCCGGCACGCGCCGCGCTCCGCGCCGAGCTCGCCGCGTGGCTCGCCGCGCAGGACCTTGCGCAGTTGCCCACCGACGCCGTCGGCGCGAGCCGTGCCACCGGCGAGACCGGCCGCTTTTCCGACACCGTGTGCGCTCCGTTGCTCACCGCCGATTCGCTGCTCCAGCGCCGCGCGGGCGTCACGTTCACCAGCGTGCGCGACGGCGAACAACTCCTCGTCACCGTGGGCGACCAGACGGTCGCCGCGCCCGCGCTTGCGGCCGGTGCGTTTGCGTGGCTCGCGAATCGCGCGGAACCGTTTACGCCCCGCCAACTCCCCGCGCTCCTCGCCCCCGTGCGCAAAGTCGAACTCGCCCGCGGACTCGTCCGCTCCGGCCTGCTCGCGATTGAGAAACTCTGACTGGCCGCCGTGGCCCGGGCTTTCCGCCCCGTGCCACCGCCGAGTCGCCCGCTCGCCGGCGCCCGCCGCAATCAACGCGAACTCGCGTCGCCTACCTCGCCAAATCCGCGAGCACGCGATCCGCGAGTTCCTCAAGGTGGAATTCCCGCCCCGCCGGGCGCCGCACGCGCACGAGGGGAACGTGTTCCGCCACTCGCGCGACCGCCCGCAGGTGCGCGTGTTGCACGCCGAGGCCTGGCAGGTATTGCACGCGATACGTGTCCTGAATCAGCCACCCGCACCGCTCGGCTCCCGCGAGCGCTTCAAACGCGAACTCCCCCGCGCCCGGCGCACCGTCGGCGCCGTGCGGACCGTGTGCGCCGTGCGCGGCGGCGAGCACGTAGATGCGCACGAGCGGCAGCGCCGCCTCGCCCGCGCCGCGCGTGATTGGCACGCCGCGCTTCGTCAGCCCCGCACCGAGCTGGCGCGTGTGCTCCGGCGCGACGCCGAGCGCGGCTAACGCATCCGGCGCGAGTTTGAATTCGCGCGGGCCCGGCGCGACCACCGCGTGCCTCCCCGCCGCGTCGAACGTGATCGCCGCCACGTCGTCCGCCACGACGGAAAATCCCCGCCCCTGCAAGAACGCCGCCAGCGTGGACTTGCCGCTCCCCGACCGTCCGGCAAACGCCACCGCCCCGCGTGGCGTCGCCACCACGCTCGCATGCAACGGCAGCACCCCGCGCTGGTGAAGCAGCCCCGCGACCGGCGAACACAGCAGATACATTCGCACCGCCGCCTCGTCCGCGCCCGCCGTCGGTTGCACCAGGATTTCGCGGCCGGTGGTCGCGAGAAACCGCGCCGTCCCGCGCACCCGCACGAGCAGCCGGCCCGGCGCGGCGTCGTAGGCCCGCGTCGTCACCCGCGCGTCGGCCAACTGCTCCGCCACGTCGCCAATTCGGATCACGGCGTCGACGGGCGCGTCGGGCGCGGCGGGTTCCAGTTCCGGAAAACTCGTCCACGTCGCGACCGTCAGCCCGTAGAGGCGATGGCGAAACGGCGGGAGCGAACTGGCGGAGGTTGACA
>JBEANZ010000523.1:0-3780 GCA_041165185.1 Verrucomicrobiota bacterium
CCACGCTCGCTGTGACTGACGCCGCGCCCGCCCTCGCGCTCGTCGACCGCATCGATCCCTATCGCTTCCAGAAACGCGCCACGACCACCGTCGATCTCGGCGCCGGTGTCTCGGTCGGGCCGGAGCTGCCGCCGCGCGTCATCGTGCGCGTCGAGTCGGTGGAAAAGCTCCCCGCGTGCGCGGCGCAGCTCGGCGCCGCGCGTCTCGCCGACACGCCCACCGAGGGCATCGTCGTCCCAATCCACGGTGCCGGTGATCTCGCGTCGCTCTGCGAAGTCGCGATGCGGACCGCGCTGCCCGTGGCGTTTCTTGCGCTCGAACTCGCGCCCGCGCTCACGCCCGATCTGTTGCAACCGCTGCTCGCGCTCAGTCGCGGACGGCTCGTGCTCGTGCGCCGCTTCACTGGAAACGACGCGGCGACGCTGCGTGCGTTCGCCGAACTTGTCCGCCAACACGCGCAGCTTCTCGCCGCTGAAATTGCGCCGGAGGATTTTCCCGCGCTCGCCGCGACACTACGGGAGCTCGGCGACGAGCGGCTGATTTTCTCCGCGAGTTTTGCCACGGCCGATCACGCGGTCGGTTGCCACCGGCGTATCGCCGACGCGCTCACCGAACTCGGCCTGCGCGCGCCGATTTGGATCCGCAACACCGCCGCGACCGCCGTGCGCGGCGACGCGAGTTTCCTCTCAAAACTACTCGAGGCCTCGTTCCTCACGGGCGCGTTGCTGTGCGACGGCGTCGGTGATCTTGTGAGCATCGAAACCGAATCCGATCCGGTGCGCGCGACGCGGCTCGCCTACAACGTCCTCCAAGGTGCAGGCGCACGCATTTCGAAAACCGAATTCGTCGCGTGTCCCAGTTGCGGCCGCACGCTTTTCGATCTGCAGACGACCACGCAGCGCATCCGCGCGCAGACCGGCCACCTCAAGGGCGTGAAGATCGCGATCATGGGCTGCATCGTAAACGGCCCCGGCGAGATGGCCGACGCGGACTTCGGCTACGTCGGTGGCGCGCCGGGGAAGATCAACCTCTACGTCGGAAAAACGTGCGTCCAATACAACCTACCCCAGGCCGAGGCCGACGCGCGCCTCGTCGCGCTGATCAAAACGCACGGCAAATGGATCGAGCCGCCCGCCGTGACCGCGTGAGCGCACGTGCCGCGCGGCGTGCGCCGTATTCACGGAATCGGCGCGGCGCGGATTCGCGGGCGCGGCGCGGCGAACGGCAGCCGGCTTGCCAAGCCGGTTGCGTCGCGCCGTAGGGCCGATTAAGTTACGCGTGGAAGGCCGGTGTTGCGCGCGCCGGGTTTTTCGCGCGCGTGGCAACGAAAAAAACGGGAAAGTTATGCGCAGAACCGCTGTTGATAACTTCCGGACAACTTCCGCTTGAAATGATTTTTCGGTTCACAGTTACTGCGCCCTCGTCCAGTTGTCCGTCGGTCCCCGTTTGTTCCTTCCCATGTCGTTTGAGCCCGCCTCAGCCCGACTCCCTCCGCCGCATACCGTTACCCTGTTGCCATCAATCGTTTACGATCTCCCCGGAAACAATGTTTCCCGGGCGATGGCCGAAGAAATTTTTTGCCGCGGAAAGAGAACGCCGAGCGAGTGAAAAAGGCATGGCGCCGGAGCGCAGCGGGGGCATTGTGAATAAAACCTTCCATTTGTCCGCCTCCATGCCCGCCGCCCCCCTCACGCCCAGCCACTGGGACTCCGTCAAGTGCGACTTCAAATCGCTCTTCCCCGAGGACGTGTTCCAGCTGTGGTTTGAGCCGATCGCGTGTTTGGAGGTCTCGGGCGATTCGCTCACCTTGGGCGTGCCCAACGATTTTGCGGGGATGTGGATCAACGACAACTACCTCGACCTGATCACGCAGCGCCTGCGTTTGGCGACGGGCCGGCAAGTGCAGGTCGTATTGCGGACGGCCGATGCGGGGGCGCGCGGCGGGACGGGGGAGGGGAAGACGGGTGGCCGTGCGGGCGCCGACCCCGGTGCGAAGGCCCGGCCCGCCCCCGCGCCGCGCCGGGTGCCGCGTTTCGACGAGCGCTCGATCACCGCGGCCTCGCTCAATCCGCGCAACACCTTCGAGACTTTTGTCGTCGGTTCGAACAGCCAGATGGCCCACGCCGCCGCGCTCGCCGTCGCCGAGACGCCCGCGCAGGCCTACAACCCGCTCTTCCTCTACGGCGACACCGGGCTCGGCAAGACGCACCTCATGCACGCCATCGGGCACGCGATCATCGCGCGCAATCCCGCCGCCCGGGTCGCCTACCTGTCCACGGAAAAGTTCACCAACGAGTTCATCCAAGCGCTACAGGAGCGCAGCCTCGTCAAGTTTCGCCAACGCTACCGGCACGCTGACGTGCTCCTGCTCGACGACGTGCAGTTTCTGGCGGGTAAGGAGGGTATTCAGGAGGAGTTCTTCCACACGTTTAACGACCTCTTCGAATCCGGAAAGCAAATCGTCCTCTCCAGTGACCGCCGTGCGAGCGAGATCGGCAGGCTTGAGGCGCGCCTCGTCTCGCGCTTCGAATGGGGCCTCCCCGCGGATATTCAGGCGCCAAACTTCGAGACGCGCGCCGCCATCCTCCGCGCCAAGGCCGCGACGCTGAAGTGCTCCGTCCCCGAGGCCGTGCTCAACTTCATCGCCGAGCACATCACGAAAAACATCCGCCGTCTCGAAGGCGCGCTCATCAAGGTCACCAGTTACGCCGCCCTCACGAGCTGCCCGCTCGACATCCCGACGGTTGAAAAACTTCTGCACGACGTGCTGATGGAGCAGGCGAAGACCATCCTCACGATTGAGACGATTCAGAAGGCCGTGGCCGCGCACTACCAGCTCCGCCCCGGCGACATGACCAGCAAGCGCCGGCCCAACAACATCGCGATCCCCCGCCAAATCGCGATGTATCTGGCACGCACGTTGACCAAGCACTCGCTTCAGGAGATCGGCGACGCCTTTGGCGGCCGCGACCATGGGACCGTGATCCATGCGTGCAAGTGCGTCGACATCATGCGCGAGCAGGAGCCCGCCACGCGCAACGCCATCGAGTTCCTGAAAACTCAGTTGGCGAAATAGGCCCCGGCTCCGGCCGGTTCGGCATCGCGCGCCAACGCGTCCCTCTGGAGATCAGGGCGAGCGCGGCGCGTTCACGGGGCGATCCTGAGTGTGACCGCACAGTCCATGCGCGCCGCACGATATCCAAGCCTTCGACAAGGCACCCTACGCATTATTCCGTAGGTGCCCACCTTGACGCTCGGCCCGCGGCCCGCATAAACGCGCGTATGGGAGCACTTAATCGCATTCGTAACCGCCGCTTCGCGTTGGCCGCCGCCGCGCTGGCACTCGTTGGCGCCGGTTGGCTGGTCAACCTGGATTCGGCGACGCCCGCCAAGGTCGTCGTCACCGCCTCGGCCAAGGTCGTGCGGATTCCTGTCTCCGCGACGCCGATTGCGACGGCGGCGCCGACGTCGCGCGATGCGCTTCTTACGCTCGAGTATTGCGGGGTGCCAGCGGCGCCCGGTGACGCGTCGCGTCCGACTCCGCTCTTCGACCGCGATGCGGCTCTGGCCCGGCTCACCGCGTTTGACGGTTGGCTAACGGATTTTCGCCGGGCCGATCCCGCGCAACGCGAGACGTTGGCGAACGCCGGCGGCGATTTCGCCGCCGCCCGCCGCTCCGCCCTGCGCGAGCTCATCGCCGCCGATCCGGAGGAAGCATTGCGGCGCTCGGTCCCGCGGGATCTACGCGGCGAGTTGCCGGCCGCTGTGGTTGCGCAGCTT
>JBEANZ010000524.1:0-5292 GCA_041165185.1 Verrucomicrobiota bacterium
GCCAAAATCGGCGTGGCGGTCGAGGTGGAGTTTTCCTGGGGCGCCACGGAGGTGAAAGTCCCGGACCTCGTCGACGCCATCGTCGACATCACCGAGACCGGTTCCTCGCTCCGTGCGAACAAGCTCCGCATCGTCGATACCCTGCTTGAGACCAACACCAAGCTCATCGCCAACAAGGCCAGTTGGGCCAACCCCGCGAAACGAAAAAAAATCGAGACCATCGCGCTGCTCCTCCGTGGCGCCCTCGAGGCCGAGTCCAAAGTCGGCCTGAAGATGAACCTCCCCCGTGCCGCCCTCGCCGCCGTGGTGCAGTCGCTCCCCGCCCTGCGCAACCCCACCATCTCGCAGCTCAGCTCCCCCGACTGGATCGCGCTCGAGACGATTATCGACGAGAGCGTCGTCCGCGAAATCATCCCGCAGCTCAAGTCCCTCGGCGCCGAGGGCATCGTGGAATATCCACTCAACAAAGTCGTGTATTGAGGTCGCGCCGGTCTCCGACCGGCGGCGGCGCCGCACCGGGACGCGGGCGCCCGCCCGCACTCGCCGCAGCCGTCCCCCTTCGCCGTTTCGCTTCCCCCGCGTGAAATCGAAAATCGAAAATCCAAAATCGAAAATGGCCCCGGTCACTCTCGCCCTCCTCCAGCACGCCTGCTCCGCCGATCCCGCGGCCAACCTCGCCAAAACCCTTGCGCTCGCCGAGCGCGCGGTCCGCCGCGGCGCCAACATCATCTGCACGCAGGAGCTCTTCCGCTCCGAGTATTTTTGCCAGAGCGAGGACTACGCGCATTTCGCGCTCGCCGAATCCATCCCCGGCCCGACGACGGAAATTTTTCAGGCGTTCGCGCGCACGCACGGCGTCGTCGTCATCGCCTCGCTCTTCGAACGCCGCGCCCCCGGCCTTTATCACAACACCGCCGTCATCATCGACGCCGACGGCACGCTCCTCGGTCGCTACCGGAAAATGCACATCCCGGACGACCCGCTCTACTACGAGAAATTCTACTTCACGCCCGGCGACACCGGCTTCCGCGCGTGGCCGACCAAGTTCGGCAAAATCGGCGTCCTCATCTGTTGGGACCAATGGTATCCCGAGGCCGCGCGACTGACCGCGTTGCAGGGCGCCGAGATAATTTTCTACCCGACCGCGATCGGCTGGCACCCGCGCGAGCCGAAAGCGCTTCAGACCAAACAACACGCCGCGTGGGAAACCATCCAGCGCGCCCACGCCGTCGCCAACGGCTGCTACGTCGCCGCCGTCAACCGCATTGGCCGCGAACGCCCCGCCGGCGGCGACGGCCTCGCGTTTTGGGGCCAGAGCTTTGTCGCCGGCCCGAGCGGCGAACTGGTCGCGAAAGCCCGCGCCGCACGCGAGGAAATCCTCCTCGCCACGGTCGACCTCGCTCAGATCGACGACACCCGCACGCACTGGCCTTTTCTCCGCGACCGCCGCATCGACGCCTACGGCGATCTGACGCGGCGATTCGTGGATTGAGTTGCCCGGACGGCTGCGTTTCCCTGCTCGACTGCGGGCGCGCGCGCCTGCGCGTCATGCCGCCGTCACCCTCCCCTCACACACCCAAATCGAAACTCCCCGCGTCGCCCGCCGCGCTTGGTTTTCGCATGCCCGCCGAGTGGGAGCCACAGGAGGCCGTGTGGCTCTCGTGGCCGCACCGCCGCCGGACTTGGCCCCGCCATTTCCGCGCGATTCCCGCCGCCTTCGCCCGTTTCGTCGCCGCCATCAGCCGCTTCGAGCCCGTCCGCCTCAACTGCGCCGCCGCCCTCCAACCCCGCGCCCGCCGCCTCTGCACCCAAGCCGGCGCCGACATGGCGCGCGTCACGTTTTTCGATCACGCCACCAACGACGCCTGGTGCCGCGACCACGGCCCCATCTTCGTGAAGCACGCGCGCACCGGCGAGGTCGCGATCACCGATTGGACCTTCAACGCCTGGGGCGAGAAACACTCGCCCTTCGACGCCGATAACGCGATCCCCGCCCGCGTCGCGCGCGCCCTCGGCGTGCGGCGTTTCCCGCACCCGTTCGTCCTCGAAGGCGGCTCCATCGACGTCAACGGCGCCGGCCTGCTCCTCACGACCGAGGCGTGCCTCCTCAACCCCAACCGCAACCCCGCCCACACCCGCGCCGACATCGAGGCCGCCCTCCGCGCCATGCTCGGCGTCCGCGAAATCCACTGGCTCGGCCGCGGCATCGTCGGCGACGACACCGACGGCCACGTCGACGACCTCAGCCGTTTCTTCGCCACCGACGGCATCGTCACCGCCGTCGAGCGCAACCCCCGCGACGTCAACCACGCCGCCCTCGCCGAAAACCTCGCGCGCCTCCGCGGCCTCCGCACGCCCGCCGGAAAAAAATTCCGCCTCGTCGAGCTCCCCATGCCCGCCCCCGTCATCTGCGACGGCCAACGCCTCCCCGCCAGCTACGCCAATTTCCTCGTCGTCAACGGCGCCGTCCTCCTTCCCACGTTCCGCCAGCCGCGCCGCGACACCGCCGCCGCCGAAATCCTCGCCGCATGTTTCCCCGGCCGCGAGATCGTCCCCGTCGATTGCACGGAACTCGTCCTCGGCCGCGGCACTCTCCACTGTCTCTCCCAACAGCAACCCGCCGCCTCCGCGCCCGCATGAACCGCCCCCGCCGATCCGTCCGCCCTACTACGCTCGTCGCGCTCTCCGCCCTCGCGGCCCTCGCATTGCTCCCCGGCTGCGAATCGCTCTCCGACGCCGCCTCCGCCGTCCGCGAAAAAATTTCCGCCCGCGAAGCCCCGCACACCCGCCTCTACGCCGCCTCCCCGCGCACCACCTACGAAGCCGTCCGCCTCGCCGCCGAGCAGATGGGTTACCGTCAGTTGCGCGGCGGCGCAGCGCAGGGGCAATTCGACGCCATCAGCGGCCTCTCGACCGACGACAACCTCCGCGGCTCCCGCCAAATCGCCATGACCGTCCGCCTCCGCGCCACCCTCGACGGCGGCACCGAACTCTCCGTCAAACTCGACGAAATCATCGAGGCCGACTCCCGCTCCCGCCCCGGCCAAGGCACCGCCACGCCCCTTCGAGATACACCCCAATACGACGTCTTCCTCCGCCGCGTCCAACAAGCCCTCCCCGCCGCCACCTCCGCCGCGCCGCCTCCCACCACGCGCAAACCGTGACGCGCCGCCTCCAAAAAAATCTGACTCCTCGCTGGTTTCGATGGGTCGCCATTCCTCTGCCACCCATTCCATTGCCAACCCCGCTTGAGTGAGGCTCACCAATGCGGGCCACCGGCATCGTGGCAGAGGAATGGGTGGTAACGGAATGGAGTGATTCGCGGCTCATCACTGCTGGCCTGCTGCTGGGGTAGCCTTCGGGAACCTTCCTCCATTGAAACCAGCGAGGAACCAACCATCTCTCCGCTCCAAGCCACCTTTCCGACCGGCCCCATCCTCGCCCCATCCGCGCTCCACCCAACAAACCGCTCCACTCCTGAGAAGCCCGGGCCTCATCTCTCTGCTCGACGCTCTCAGCTCGCTCGTCTTCCCGCACCTCCCTCGAACTTCCCCAAGTTTCTCCTTGCCCGCCACCCGCACGCTCGGGACTCTGCCCCTTCGCGGCCGTTAGGATTGGTCAGGACGGCGTCGCCGCGATGCTCCCGCCGCCCTCTCACGTTAGTCCAACCATCAACCAACCGACCCCGCCTCACCGCGGGGTCCCCGCCGGTCTGACGGCGCTGGGGAGCAGGCGCCGGCGGTCCGGTTTTCCCGCCCATGAGTTCCGTAATGCAAGACCTGCTCGCGCAGTCCTCCTTCGATAAACTGAAAGAAGGCGCGATCGTCCCCGGTGTTATCACCGAAATTCGCCAAAACGACGTCGTTGTCGATATCGGCGGCAAATCCGAAGGCGTCATCCCCGCCCACGAGTTCATCGACATCGGCGAACTCCAGATCGGCTCCACCATCGAGGTGATGGTCGACAAGCTCGAGGACAAGTTCGGCGCCCCCGTCCTCTCCTACGACAAGGCCGAGCAAAAGAAAAACTGGGATAACATCCTCACCCGCTTCCCCGAAGGCTCCGTCGCCGCCGGTCGCGTCAAGGCCAAGGTCAAGGGCGGCCTCATCATCAGCATCGGCGTCGATGCGTTCATGCCCGCCTCGCACATCGACATCCAGCCCCCCAAGAACCTCGATCAATACGTCGGCCAGACCTACGACTTCAAGGTCCTCAAGATCGACCTCCTCCGCAAGAACGTCGTCCTCTCCCGCCGCGAACTCATCGAGGAACAACGCTCCTCCAAGCGCCGCAACCTCCTCGAATCCATCCAGCCCGGCCAGGTCCGCAAGGGCATCGTCAAAAACATCACCGACTTCGGCGCGTTCATCGACCTCGACGGCATGGACGGCCTCCTCCACATCACCGACATGTCCTGGGGCCGCATCTCGCACCCCAGCGAAATGGTCAAGCAGGGCGAAGAAGTTCAGGTCATGGTCATCGAGGTCAACCGCGACAAAGAGCGCGTCTCCCTCGGCCTCAAGCAGACCACGAAAAACCCCTGGGACGAAATCGACCGCAAGTTCCCCGTCGGCGCCAAGGTTCACGGCAAAGTCGTCAACCTCGTCCCCTACGGCGCGTTCGTCGAACTCGAGCCCGGCGTCGAAGGCCTCGTCCACATCACCGAGATGTCCTGGACCAAACGCATCACGAAACCCTCCGAACTCCTCAAGGTCGGCCAGGAACTCGATGCGGTGGTCCTCGGCATCCAGAAGGACGACCAGAAGATCTCCCTCGGCCTCCGCCAGCTCGAGCCGAACCCCTGGGACATGGTCCGCCACAACTACCCGATCGGCGCCCGCGTCCGCGGCAAGGTCCGCAACATGACCACCTACGGCGCCTTCATCGAACTCGAAGAGGGCATCGACGGCATGGTGCACGTCTCCGACATGTCGTGGACCCGCAAGGTCAACCACCCCACCGAAGTCCTCAAGAAGGGCGACGAAGTGGACGCCATCGTGCTCGACGTCGATTCGTCGCAACAACGCATCAGCCTCGGCATGAAACAGCTCGCGGTCGATCCGTGGAGCGACATCGACGCCTTCTTCAAGATCGGCGACGTCGTCCAAGGCAGCGTGACTAAGATCACCTCCTTCGGCGCCTTCGTGGAGCTCAAGGACGGCATCGACGGCCTCGTGCACATCTCGCAGATCAGCGAGGAGCGCATCGACAAGGTGAAGGACGTGCTCAAGCCCGGCCAGCAGGTCAGCGCCCGCGTGATCAAGATCGATCGCGAAGAGCGCCGCCTCGGCC
>JBEANZ010000525.1:0-14923 GCA_041165185.1 Verrucomicrobiota bacterium
ATTGGATTGGAAAGGATAGAAGCCCTGAAGGGGCGACACCGGACGCGGGTGCCGCCCCTTCAGGGCTCGATTTCTTTTCCCCCGAGAAACCCAGGGCGCTGCCCTGGGCTATCGACTTTCGCCCCTTCGGGGCTGCCGAGCCTACGATCTCCGATCCGCTGAAAACAGCGAAGAAGCCCCGCGGCTTACCGCGCGGACTTCATGAGCGTCGCGATCCTCTCGTGGTAGCCGCGGCTCAGCTTGAGCTTCGTGCCGTCGTGCAGGATGACGGCATACTCGCCGGCGAACGATGGGCTGAGTTTCCGCAGCCGGTCTACGTTCACGATCGTCGAGCGGTGGATGCGGATGAAGCGCTTCGGATCGAGGCGCGATTCGAGACGGGCCATCGTCTCGCGCATCAGGTGCGCGCGGCCCGCGACGTGGAATTTCATGTAGTCCCCTTCCGCCTCGATCCAGTCGATCTCCTCGGCCTTGAGGAAAAAAATCTCGCCGGAAGACTTGAGCAGGATGCGCTCGCCGGGCGCCTCCTCCTTTTCCTTCGCGGCGGCGCGCGCGCCGTCGTGCTGGAGATAGTCGAGCAGTTGCGTGAGCCGCGAGTTGACGGTGTCCGTCGAGCGCCGGCGCACCTGATCCTTGGCGCGTTGGAGCGCGGCGCCGAAGCGCGCGTCGTCGTAGGGTTTCAACAGGTAGTCGACGGCGTTGACCTCGAAGGCGCGCAGCGCGTGCTCGTCGTAGGCGGTGACAAACACCACGGCGGGCGCGGCGGCGGCGCCGACTTTTTCGAGCGCCTCGAAGCCGTCGCAGCCCGGCATCTGCACGTCGAGAAACACGAGGTCGGGCTTCTCGCGCTTGATGAACTCCGCCGCCTCCGCGCCGCCGCCGATCTCGCCGGCGATCTCGACGCCGCCGTCGCGCTCGAGGAGCAGGCGCACGCCGCGGCGGGCGGCGGGTTCGTCGTCGACGATGAGGGCGCGCAGGCGGTGGGACGGGGCGGTGGGAGCGGGGGCGGTTTTCATGTGCGGAAGGGAAGGATGATTTGGACCGCGACGCCGCAGCCCGGCTCGCTGCGCAGCGAGAGCTGGCCGTGCGCGCCGTAGATTTTCGCGAGCCGCTCGCGGGTGTTGGTGAGGCCGACGCCCTCCTTGGCGCGCGTCGGCGTGGCGCCGAGGCCGACGCCGTCGTCGCGCACCTCGAGGAGGAGTTGATCGTCGACCACGCGCCCTCGGATTTCCACGCGGCCCGGGCCGGACTTCGGTGCGACGCCGTGGAGGATGGCGTTTTCCACGATCGGTTGGAGCAGGAGATTGGGGATGCGCGCCTCCATCGCCGCCGGCTCGATCGCGACCTCGACGCGCAGTCGATCCGAGAAACGCACTTTCTGGATGTCGAGGTAGCGCTCGAGGAAATCCATTTCCTGCCGCAGCGTGACCTCCTGCACGCGGGTGTTGTCGAGCGTCATGCGCAGCAGCGAGCTGAGCCGGGCGATGAGCGTGACGGCGTCGTCATTCTTCCCCTCGCGCACGAGGACGGCGATGGTGTTCATCGTGTTGAAGAGAAAATGCGGGCGCAGTTGTTCGCGCAGCGCCTTGAGCTCGGTCTCGATCAGGCGCGCCTCGAGCTGCGCGGCCTTCAGCTCCTCGCTCTTGTAACGCTGGTAGATCTCCAGCCCGTAGCCAAACGCGAGGACCGCCCAGTAGTAGGCCATGTCGATGATGTTGCGCCCGTAGAAACTCTTCGCCGCGAGCGCCCAGAAATCCTCGAGCCGCTCGTCGAAAAACACCACGTAGGCCAGCAGCCGCCCGAGGTAGAACGTCGCCATCACCACGAAACTCATCGCGAAGTGAAACGCCACGCCGCCCGCCCACCGCCCGCGCCCCAGCGGCAGCCGCGTGCGCAACCGCAGGATCAGCGGCGCCAACGCCGCCCACATCGCCGCCCGCCCGAACTGCGGCATCGCCACCTCGAGAAAATCCACCGTGCCCCACCGCATGTTCACGCGGCTGTTGAAGTAGACCTCGATCGCCAGCACGAAGCCCAGCAGCGTCCACCCGGCGGCGATGGCGGCATACTTGGTCCAGCGGTTGTGCATGGGGGCGGCGGCGGCGTTCATCCGCCCCGCATCGGCACGACTCAAGTGCATAACACCTCGGCTGCGACGAACCGACGTGTTTCCGCGACGAACCGCATTTTCGGCGCGACGAAGCGTGCGACGAACCGCGCGCCGCGCCCCGCGCGACCGTTCACCGCCGCACGTCCACCTCGGGCGCGAACGGCTCGCCGCGCGCCAAATGGCCCACCCACAACCGCGCCAACCATGGCGCCCACAGCGCGCCTTTCGCGCCGAGGGCGTTGATGATCCCGAGCGCGGCGTGCTGCGGGTGCCGGCCGGCCACGGGGCGTTTGTCGCGCACGGCGACCCGGACGCCCGCGCGCTGTCCGGTTACCGCCAGGCCGTGCGCCGCGCCGAGCAGCGCCGCGCCCGCCGCGATCAATTTCTCCCGCGCCGCGGTCGTCGTCGCCGGGTCCGTCACGCCCGCTTCGTGCGTCGCGCCGATCCACGCGGCGCCGGGGCCGCTCGGCACAACCCACTCGCGCCGATTCACGATCAGTTCCGGTGCGAGTCTCTCGACGGCCACGGTAATGATTTCGCCCTTGGAAAACTCCCACGGCAAAAACGCCCACGGCGCCGCCCGTGCCGCCACCAGCCCCGTGCAATCGATTACGCAACGGCGCCGCCGCACCTCCGCCATCACGTCGACCACTTCCTCGCGCAGCCATCCCGCCGCGCGCCAGCGCGTGCGCGAGGCCGTGAGCAACCGCTCGACGTCCACGTGCGCCGCGCCGTTTACGGAAAAACCCGCGTCGTCGTGCCCGACGAGCCACGGCGCGAATTCCCCGCGCGCGTGCCGCTCGGAAAAAATTTCCTGTTCGCGCGTGTCCGCGAAGAGCCGCCGCACCCGCATCTCCCGCCACAGCGGCACGCCCAACGCCGCCTCGATCGCGCGATACGCGTCGCGCGCGATGGGGCGCAGCGTTTCATACCGCCAGCTCGGCACGAGTCGCCGTCCGGTGATCGGGGAAATCATTCCGGCGGCGGCGGCGCTCGCGGTGCCGGCGTGACCAGCATCCGCGATTTCAAACGCAAGGCCGGCGCGCTCCAGTTCCCACGCGAGCAGCGTCCCCGCCAGCCCCTGCCCGACGATCAGGATTTCGGGGCGCATCGCGGCCGCGTCAGCGCGCGGACCGCAACGCCGGCAGGCTCGCCGCCGCCGTCGCCTGACCGTGGCGCTTGTTTTTCTCGTCGGGCCGTGGGAAGCGGATTTTTTCCGCGAGCGCGGGAAACTCCGCGCGCAGCACGGCGCCCGCGCGCTCGAGGATCACTTCGCCGCCCTCGCCCGACGTCACGCGGCCGAGCACGAGCACGTTTTTCAGCTCATAGATCTCCGCGTAGTGCGCGACCGCGTAGCCGAAGCACACGCCGATCGATTCGTAGATCGCGCGGGCGCGGGAATTGCCGGCGCGCATCGCCTGCTGCACCTCGATGAGCTGCTCGGGCAGCGGCATCGTCGCCGGGAAATTGAAGCCCGCGCGCATTGCGAGCCGCCCCACGCCCTGCTGCGAAAAATACTGCGCGCCGCAGCCGCGGTCGCCCGACCACTCGTCGCGCGGGGCGTCGGCGCGATAGTCCGTCGGCGCAAACGCCAGCTCGTTGAGCCACGTCGTAATGCCGCCGGCGGGCGTCACGTAGCCGCCCGCCTGGCTCGTGCCCATCGCGACGCCAAGCACGGCGTTGTCGTTCATCTCCATCGAGCCCGCGAGCGCGGTGACCTCACCGTCGTTGACGACCTCAAACGGCACGCCGCCCCACCGCTCCTGCAATGTGAAAAACATCCGCCGGATGTGGCTCTCAAACATCCCCGCCGGCACGCCACGAAACAGCGAGGCCGCGCGCACCTCGTTGTTCACATAAACGCCCGCCGCGCTGCCCCCGATCGCGTCGACGCGCGGGAGATGCGCCGCCGCACGCTTGATCGAGTCGTGCACGCCCTCGATGTGATAGCTCGGGTCGGCCTGAAAATACGGGTCCCACGTGATCTCCTCGGAGAACACCACCTTGCCATCAATCAGCGCAGCCGCCTTCCGGTCGCTCCCGCCGAGATCGAAACCGATGCGGCAGCCATCGAGATGGCGGCCCATCGCGGAACTCGTTTCCTTCGCCGCCGGCAACGCGTCGAACGCCGCAGCCTCCACCGAAAACGCGCGGCCGAAAATCTTCTCGCCCATGAAATCACAGTCGAAGGCGCGCGCGCCTTCGGGCGCGTAGATTTTCGCGAGCGCCACGGCGACTTCGTCGGCGCCGGCCACGAGCACCTGCGGGCCGCCCTTCGTCCAGAGGAGAAACTTCAACAGCCGCTCCGCATAGGTGAGCGTGAGCGCCGCCGCCGGATGCGACGCCGAGAGCACGCGCCCGTCCTGCCGCAACACCGTGCCATCGCGCCGCACCAGCACGATCGCAAAGGGCCGCGCGCCCGGATCGGCCGCGACGAGCGCCGCATAGGCGCGATGCCAGAGCGCCGCCGGCAGAAATTCAGGATCGAGCGACGGACGAATCTTCGGAGCGACGGTCAGCATGGAGACGAATGGTAAGCCCCACGCTAGTTCACCCGCGCTTTCGATGGGAAGGCATTTGACGGCTCCGCTCTCGCCGCCCCCGCCGATGCGCCGCGAAAAACTCCGCGCGCTTCAATACGTCGCGCGTCCGCCGGAGATGTCGAAGACCGCGCCGGTCGTGAACGAGCAGTCGTCGCTGCACAGCCATGCGACGAGCGCGGCCACCTCGTCGACGGTGCCGGGGCGGCCCATTGGGATTTTCGAGAGCATGTAGGCGACGTGCTCGGGCGAGCATTGCTTGAGGATGTCCGTCTCGATCACGGCGGGCGTGATGCAGTTCACGCGGATGCCGGTCGTGGCGAGTTCCTTGCCGAGCGACTTGGTGAGCCCGATCACGCCGGCCTTGGCGGCGCTGTAGTGCGAGGCGTTGGGGTTGCCCTCTTTGCCGGCGATGGACGCGACGTTGACGATGCGGCCGGAATTTTTCGCGAGCATCAGCGGCACGAGCGCGCGGCAGCAGAGAAACACGGCGAACAAATCCAGCTCCATCACCGCGCGCCACTCGGCGGGCGTGCAGTCCCAGAGTTTCTTGTTCACGCCCGCGATGCCCGCGTTGTTCACGAGCAGATCGACGCCGCCGAAATGCGCGCGCGTCGCCTCGGTCGCGGCGGCGACGGCGGGTTCGTCGGTGATGTTGACGGTGGCGGTGTGCACGCGGTCGCCCGCGCCGAGGGAGGTCACGGCGGCGGCGAGCGCCGCGGCGTCGTGGTCCCAGAGCGAAACGCGCGCGCCCGAGGCGAGGAGGCGTTGCGCGACCGCGAAGCCGATGCCGCGCGCGCCGCCGGTGATGACCGCGACGCGGCCGTGAAGATCGAGTTGGTTCATGGGGCGCGGCGAAATTGCGCGGCGCGGCGCGGCGCGTCGAGAAACGAAAACGTTTCCGACTCGGAATCGGCCCTGCTTGCGCCGCCGCATCGGAATTCCCGCTCGCCTCGCGCGTGCGGCTCGCCGATTTCGTTGCCCGTGAAACCCCACCTCGTGCGCGTCGCCGTTTTTGTTTTCGCCGTCGCCGGCTCCCTCGCCGCCGCCGCGCCTGCGCCCATCCCGCTCTGGCCCGACCGCGCGCCCGGCGACACCGCCGAACTCCCGCCCGAGGCCGACACCAACAAGCCCACCGACCGCCTAATCGCCGGCCGCAAGATCATCAAGCTCGCCAACGTCTCCGCGCCCACGCTCACGATTTTCTCGCCCGAGCCCGCGCGGAACACCGGCGCCGCCGTGCTCGTGTGCCCCGGCGGCGGCTACAACATCCTCGCGCTCGATCTCGAGGGCACCGAGGTGTGCGAGTGGCTCAACTCGATCGGCGTCACGGGCATCCTGCTCAAATACCGCGTGCCGAAACGCCCCGGCACCGAGAAACACGGCCCGCCGCTTCAGGATGCGCAACGCGCGCTCGGCCTCGTGCGTGCGCGCGCCACCGAACTCGCGATTGATCCGCGGCGCATCGGCGTGCTCGGGTTTTCCGCCGGCGGACACCTCGCGGCCGTCCT
Organism: Verrucomicrobiota bacterium; assembly: GCA_041165185.1. Classification (GTDB taxonomy): domain Bacteria; phylum Verrucomicrobiota; class Verrucomicrobiia; order Opitutales; family Opitutaceae; genus JBEANZ01. The sequence continues at coordinate 6,162 of JBEANZ010000525.1, forward strand.
CAGCAACCAGCACGCCGAGCGCACCTATCCGGCCATCGATGCCGCCGACGCCGTGAGCTGCCGGCCGGATTTCACCGTGCTGATTTACCCGGCCTACCTGACGGTGAAGGAGAAAAACGACGCGCTCGCGCCCGAGCTGCCGGTGAGCGCGACGAACACGCCGCCGACTTTCCTCGCGATGACCGAGGATGATCCGGTGCGCGTGGAGTCGGCGCTGTTTTATTTTCTCGCGCTGAAAAACGCGAAGGTGCCCGCCGAGCTGCACCTCTATCCGCGCGGCGGCCACGGCTACGGTCTGCGGCGCACGGCCGACGATGTCACGACGTGGCCCGCGCGCCTGCACGACTGGCTGAAGGCCTCGGCGTTGCTCGCGCCGGCGAAGTAGGCGGCGAGCGATCGCGGACCTCCATTCTCGGTCTCGGGCGCAAAGCGCGACGGCACGCCGGCGAGCGGCGGCCCTACGGTTCAGAGCGTCGCGTAAATGGCATTGCCACTCCGCTCGCCCCGTCACGCGCGGGCGGTGCGCGATTCACAACGCCCAACTGCGATCGGTTGGGTTGAGGCGGACGGAGCCGATGTAGGCGCCGGGGATCGGGAGGTAGCGGAGGGCCTGCGTCGCGCCGACCTCGGAGGTGAAATAGCCGTGGAGGATCAACTCCTTCAGCGTGCGAAACGGGTTCAGCGCGGGCGGGCGGGTCGTCGCGGCGCAGTGGGTTTCGTAGGCGGCGAGGATCGTTTCGCGGTCGGCGGCGGGGAGCGCGGCGAAGGGGCGCGCGAATTTTTCGCGGCTGCGCGCATCGAGTTCGCGGAGGCCGCGGGCGAGGGCGGCGCGCACCTCGGGGGCGTGACAGTCGCGCGCCATCAACACGACGAACGCGCCGAGCCCGATCTCCGCGGCGCCGGCGCCGGGTGCGCCGGGCGTGGCGGGGAGGAGCGTGTCGGCGACGAGCGTGAGAAAATTTTCGTCGGCCGCGCCGAGGGATTCGGGCGCGGCGCCAGTGGCGGCGGAATTTTTCGCGGCGTTGGCGGCGTCGGCGGCGTCGGCGGCGCGGAGCGGGAGGCGCGCGCCGGCGAGCGCGGCGGCGACGGCGAGGCCGGTGGATTTGAGGGCGGCGCGGCGGTTCACAGGTTGCCTTTTTTCATTTCGTCCACGGCGTGATCGGCGGCGCGGGCGGTGAGGGCCATGAAGGTGAGCGAGGGGTTTTGCACGCCGGTGGAGGCCATGCAGGCGCCGTCGGTCACGAAGACGTTGGGGCACGCGTGGAGTTGGTTCCACTTGTTGAGGAGCGAGGCCTTCGGGTCGCGGCCCATGCGGGCGCCGCCCATCTCGTGGATGTCGAGGCCGGGCGCCTGTTTGCTGTCGTGCTTGGCGATGCGCGTCGCGCCGGCGGCGGCGAGCATCTCCTCGCCGCGCGCGTGGAAATCGCGGAAGAGTTTCTCGTCGTTGTCCGTGTAGCCGATCGAGGTGACGAGCTGCGGGATGCCCCAGGCGTCTTTCTTTTCGGTCGAGAGGCGGACGTGGTTTTCGAGACGGGGGACGGTCTCGCCCTGCATCATCATCGAAATGGCCCACGGGCCCGGGCGCGTGATGCGGTCCTTGAAGGCGGCGCCGACGCCGGTGGCGGCGTGGCCCTGCGTCCAGCCGGGGCGCGAGGCGCCGAAAAAAATCATGTAGCCGCGCAGGAAATCGGTCTCCTGTTTCCGCACGTTGCGGAAGTTCGGCATCATGAGCTGCGTGGGGCGGCGGCCGGAATAATACGAGTCGGCGAAGCCCTCCATGCCGGCCGTGATACTGCCGCGGTAATTGTGAAACGCGACGTAGCGGCCGAGCAGGCCGTGGTCGTTGCCGAGGCCGGCGGGGAAGCGGGCGGAGCGGGAGTTGAGGAGGATGAGGTTGGTGTTCAGGCAGGCGGCGTTGACGAACACGATGCGCGCGAAAAATTCCGTCGTGGTTTTCGTTGCCGCATCGACGACGCGCACGCCGCGCGCGCGGCCGGTGGAGGCGTCGACGAGCACGGATTCGACGACGGAGTGCGGGCGCACGGTGAGGCGGCCGGTGGTGGCGGCGGCGGGGAGCGTGGCGGAGTTGGAACTGAAATAGGCGCCGAACGGGCAGCCGCGGTAGCAGAGGTTGCGCGCCTGGCATTTGCCGCGACCGAGCGCGAGGTGGTGCGGTTGCGGCGCGGTGAGATGCGCGCAGCGGCCCTGCACGACGGGGCGGTCGGGAAACGCGGCCATGATTTTTCCGCGCACGTGTTTTTCCACGTCGTTCATCTCCCACGCGGGAAGAAACTCGCCGTCGGGGAGCGTCTCCAGGCCGTCGCGGTTGCCGCTGATGCCGACGAAGCGCTCGACGTGCGAATACCACGGGGCGAGTTCGTCGTAGGTGATCGGCCAGTCGGCGAAGCCGTCGCGCGCGGGACCTTCAAAGTCGAAGCGGCTCCAGCGCTGCGTCTGCCGCGCCCAGATGAGGGACTTGCCGCCGACCTGGTAGCCGCGGATCCAGTCGAAGGGTTTTTCCTGCACGTAGGGGTGCTCGGCGTCCTTCACGAAAAAATGCTGGGTGGCCTCGTCGAGCGCGTAGCAGCGTTTGGCGATGGGGTTCTCCTTCACGAACGCGGCGGGCATCCGGCCGCGATGCGGGAAGTCCCACGGGTTTTTCAACGCGGTCGGATAATCCGCGAGGTGTTTCACGTCGCGGCCGCGCTCGAGGACGAGGGTGCGCAGGCCGCGTTCGCAGAGTTCCTTCGCAGCCCAACCGCCGCTGATGCCGGAGCCGATGACGATGGCGTCGAACGTGTGGTCGGCGGTGCCGCGCACGCTGAGGGAAGGGGAGGGGGAGGCGGCCACGGGAGAGGGGAAAAGGCGTGCGGAGGGAGTGGCGGCGAGCGGGGCGGTTGGCAAGTCGCGGGCGCGGGCGGCGGAAATTGCGTGCCGCGCTCCGGCGCGCCCTACCGCGCCGACGCGATGAACTCGAGCACCACGCGCTCGTAATTCTGTTTCGCGAAGCCGAGGAGGTCGACGTGCTTGGCGCCGGGGACGACGTGGAATTTTTTCGGCGACGGGATGCGGTCGAAGAGTTCGCGGGCGTCGGCGGGGTGCGTGTGCTCGTCGGCACCGCCGGCGAGGACGAGCACGGGGCAGGAAAACTTCGTGGCGGCGTCGCGCGGGCTGATCGCGTCGAGGCGGAGGCCGAGGCGCCATTCGGCGAACGGCGTCATCAGCGCGCCGGCGAGCCAGCCGGGGACGTGCACGGTGCGGCGGAAGCGGCGATCGATGGCGTTGCGCAGGGTGGGATAGACGGCTTCGAGGACGGCCCAGCGCACGTCGCGCAGCTCCGCCGCCGCAAACGCGATCGTGGCGCCGCCTTGCGAGCCGCCGACGCAGCCGAACGACGCGAAGCCGCGTCCGCGCAGCCACGCGAGCGCGCCGAGCAGATCGTGTTTTTCGTGGTAGCCGAACGACACGCGCTCGCCCGCGCTCTCGCCGTGGCCGCGGGCGTCGTAGAGGAGAACGGCGTAGCCGTGGTCGCGGAAGAATTTCGCGCGCGCGAGCTGCGAGGCGCGGTTGCCGCCGTGGCCGTGGAGGAGCACGACGGCGGTCGTCGCGTCAGGGCAGGGGACGAACCACGCGGCGAGCCGCACGCCGTCGGTCGCGGGGAAGCGGACAGTTTCGTGGGCCGCGAGGAAGCGCTCGGGCGCGTCGCCCAGCGGCCGTCGGATCGCGCCGGTGAAACGCCACGCGAAAATCGCGGAGACCACCGCGAACGCCGCAAGTCCGAGCGCGGCCAGCGCGAGCGCGACGCGGAGCGGACGCGGGAGAGTGGCGAGGGGGCGGGGCATGGTGCGGGAGTGACGGCGGGCGGGGTGGTTGCTCTGGAGTTCTGGTTCTCAGCTCTCCGGTTTCCCGCTCAGAGCACCTGCTCGATTTCGATCCGGATCGGTTGGCCGGGGGCGCAGTCGGCTTTGAGGGCGACGAAGCCGTCGCGATGCCGATCGTAGATGGGCCAGAGGGCGGTGCGGTCGGTTTCGGGGAGCGGGAGCGCGTCGATTTGCGCGCGGGAAAAAAATCCGAAGCTGCCCTCCGAGATCGTCGGCGGGAGGGTGGCGAGGGGTTTCTTGCAGCGAAACAAAAACATGAGCCAGTGCGCGTGCCCCTCGTAGGCTTTCTCGGCGATCATGGCGAAGAGGTGGAGGTCGGCGGGGACGAGGGCGTGGCCGGTTTCCTCGCGGGTCTCGCGCACGGCGCACTCGAAGGGCGACTCGCCGAGGGCGGTCTCGAGTTTGCCGCCGATGGGGGACCAGACGCCGAGGTTCGGGGGCTTGGCGCGCAGGAGGAGGAGGTGTTCGCCGGCGGTGTTTTCGAGGAAGACGAGGACGGCGAGCTTGTGCGCGAGAGTCGGCATGTCGGCGGCGACGCTCCGATCTCCGCGCGGGAAGCTCCAGTGAATTCGCGGCGCGTCGCGCGCGGAACCGAGCTTTGCGCGTGACGTCCTACGGGGGGCGCGCAGTTTCCGCCGCACACGTATGAGAATGAGAATCCCCGCCCCCGTCCTCGCGTCCGTGTTGGGTTGCCTCGCGTTCGCGGCGCTCGCCGCGCCCATCGCGCACGCGGCGGTCGCGACGGCGTCGGCTCCGGCGGCGCGCGCGGGCGAGGAGGTGGAGGTGGCGGGCGTGAAGTTCACGCCGAACCTCCGCGCGGCCTCCGGCGCGGGCTGGCTCGAGGCGGCGGTCGCGCTCGACGTGCGGCCGGCGACGACGGCGCCGGGCCGCATGGTGTCGCGCGTGCGCGTGGCGTTGCTGTTGCACTTCGAGGTGGCCGCGGGCGCGGGCGCGCCGAAGCGGAGTGAATATTACCGCGCCGAGGCGGAGTGCGTGGCGTTGGAAGCGGGACGGGCCGAGGTGCGCTTTTACCTGCCGCCGGAATTGGTGAAACGCGACCAGCTCGCGGGTGAGCCGCGCGCGTGGGGCGTGGAGCTCGCGGTCGGCGGGCGCACCGTGGCGGCGGCGCGCGGGGCCTACCCGGCGGCCCTCGCGACGGCGGAGGCGCGGAAGAATTTTCAGGCGCGCGGCGCGACGGCCGCGGCCGCGAACGACGGGCTGTTGCTCCCCCAGTTCTTGACGCCGTTTTTCGGCGATTATCCGCGTGCCACGCCGACGTTTGTGCGACGCGAAATGCGCTAAGTCGCGCCGCAGATTTTGGTAACGTCGATTGCACTTGCCGCGTCTGGTCCCATCTGAAATCGCCTTCCCTCTTATTAACCCATGCGTTCCCCCCGCGTCCTAGCAGTTGACATTGGTGCCGGGCATGTGGCGTGCGGTGTTTTCTCGACCGGGGCGACGGGCCGGCTGGTGCTGCAACAATTCGCCCTGGAGGCCCACAACGCCGACCCCGCGCACGAATCGCGTTGGGCCATCGAAATCGCGCAGTCGCTCGGGGCCGCCGCGACCCGCGCGCGGCTCGGCGGCGCTTCCGCGCTGGCCGTCCCCGGTCACCTCGCGTTGACGAAGTTCGTCAAGACCCCCTCGGTCGCCGCCGCGAAACGCAGCAAGATCGTGGCGTTTGAGGCGGCGGAAAACATCCCCTATCCGCTCGAGGAGGTCGTATGGGACCACCTCGTCGTCGCCGACGACGGCTTCGACCTCGAGGTGATGCTCGCGGCGGCGAAATTCGACGCGATGCAGACGCTCTGCGCGGCGGCCGATTCGGCCGGCTTCCCCGCCGAACGCGCGATCCCGGCGGGGTTGGCGCTGCGGCACTCGTTCCGCTACAACCACCCGAAAATCGTCGAGAGCACCATCGTCGCCAACGTCGGCGCGCGCTCGACCACCCTGCTCTTCGTCGAGGGCGAACGCTTTTACCTGCGCACCCTCGCCCTCGGCGGCAACGCCGTCACCCTCGCCCTCGCCGAGGAACTGCGCATCGATTTCGGCTCCGCCGAGACCCTCAAGATTCAGGTGCTCTCCGGCCACTCGGACCTCCCGGCCGGCTCGCCCTCGCGTGCCGCCGTGCAACGCGCCGCCACCGCCTTCGCCCAAAAACTGCAGCTCGAGATCATGCGCTCGGCGGTCAACCACCGCCGCCAGTCCGGCGGCGGCGCGCCCGTCGCGCTCTACCTCACCGGCGGCGGCTCGCTGATCGCGGAGTTGCCGGCCGTGCTCGCCGACAAGCTTCGCGTGCGCGTGGAGCGCTACGAGCCGCTCGCCAATGTCGACATCGCCGGCGACGCCCGCGCCGCCGGCGCCGCCGGCGCCGCGCACGTGCTCGCCGATCTCGTGGGGCTCGCGACGCGCCTCGTCGCGAAGGGCGAGCCCGAGGCGAGCCTGCTCCCGCCCGCCGTCATCGAGGCGATCGCGTTTCGCAAACGCCAGCCGCTCATCGTGGCGGCGGCGGCGTTGTTCGCCGTGGCGCTCGTCCCGCCCATCCTCTATTTCCACCGACTGACCACCGTCACGCAGGCGAAGATCGAGGAGGTCGACAACGAGCTGATGCCCCTGCGCCGGCTCCAGACGCGCAACACCGACAACCTCGCGAAAATCGACGAGGCGAAAAAACAAATCACCGCCCTCCAGTCCGCCTACGACACCAAGGCCAACTGGATCAATTTTTTCACGGACCTCCAGAACCGCCTCGGCAAGATCGAGGACGTGTGGCTCGACCGCCTCCAAATCGTGCGCGTCGATCCCGCGGCGCAGACGGACGCGCCGCCCGCGCCCACGCTCGCGCCCGACGGCACGCCCGTGCCGCCGCCGCCCCCGCCGCTCAAGCTCACGCTCAGCGGTCGCCTGCTCGACGTGGCCAACCCCCAGTCCCGCGTGAGCGCCGAGGCGCGCGACCGCGTGAAGCAGCTCCTTGCCAGCTTCACCGGCTCGCAGTTCATCGCCTCGGTCGAGAACGAGCGCTTCGACGCCAACCAAAACGGCCTCCTGCGCTTCGACTTCACGCTGGTGATCAACCCGAAGAAAACGCTGTGACCGCGCGCCCATGAGTTTCTTCAAAAAAAATCCGTTCTTCGGCACCGCGCTCACCGTCTGCGGCGCGCTCGCCGTCGGCGAGGGCTGGCTCATCTACGAGCGCTGGACGGCGTCGCGCGCGGCGGTCGTGAAACTTGAGAAACGGAAAGCCGAGCTGATGGGGATGGCGAACCTGGTGCCCGCGCCGAAAAAAGACATCGCCGCCGCCATCGAGGCGGACCTCGCCCGCGGCGAAAAGGCGCTCACGACGATGCAGAGCGAGCTCACCGGCCGCGGTCCCACCGCCGACCGCCTCGCCACCGCGAAGCCGCCCGCCGCGCGCACCGACGCGTATTTCGATCTCGCGACGTTCGTGGAGAAAACCCGCGAGCTGGCGAAAAAGCAGGAGGTGCTGGTCCAGCCGGCGGCGGCGCGTTTCGGTTTCGCGCTCTACACGAACGTCGGCCCCGAGGTGGATCGCATCCCGGCGGTGTTTCAGCAGCGCCTCATCGCCCAATACCTCATTGAGTCGCTGCTCGAGGCGCGGCCGCGCGCGCTCGTCGGCGTGCAGCGCGAGCGCACGCTCACGAAGGCCGAGCGCGAGGCGCGCGCCGCCGCCCTCGCGACCGCCGCCGCCAACGCCATCCCCGGCACCCCCGTCGATCCCAACGCCCCCGATCTTCCCGGCTCCGCCGACCCGGAGAGTCCCGACTTTTTCGCCATCGATACGCGGGCGAGCGCGCGGGTGGCGGGCTACATTGAGACGGTGCCGTTTCGGATTTCGTTCATCGGCCAGACCTCGTCGTTGCGGACGTTTCTCAACAAGCTCGCGAGCTTTGAGCTGCCCGTGCTCGTCCGCGAGGTCGAGGTCGAGCCCACTGTGCTCGACGAAAACGCCGTCGTCGCCGACGACAACGCCGCGCCCGTCGTCGCCGAGGCGCCCGTCAAGCCGGCCAAGCCCCTCGTCCCCGTCGCCGCGCCCGCCAAGGGCGCGCCCAAGGTCGTCGCCGTCCCCATCGTGGCGAAGCCGCTCTCGAAATACACCGTCACGGTCGAATACGTCGCGCTGCTCGCCGCCGCGCCGCCGGCCGCCGCCGACGCCCCGCCGACCCCGACCCCGCCGGCCAAGCCCACCGAGTGACCATGTCCGCCGCCCGCCAAGTCAACGCGTTCCTCATCGCCGGCCTCGTCGTCGCCGTCGCTTCGGCCGGGGTGTTCGGCACGCTTGCGTGGCGCAACGCCTCCGTGCCCGCCGGCCCCGCGCCGCGCGTGCAGCTGGCCGACGGCCCCTACGCCTCCACGGCCGCCGACGCCGCCGTCGTGAAGACCGACGTGTGGCTCGCGCCCTCGTCGCAATCGAAGGGCCGCGACTGGGTCTACGACACGTTCACGCCGCCGGAAATCTACTACAACGCGCGCACGAAGCACTTCACCGTCAAGCCTCCCGCCAACCTCATCGACGAGCCCGTCGAGGAGGCGTTCGGCCTCGAGCTCGTGACGGTGCGGCCGGAGCCGTTTCGGTTGCAGCTCATCGGGTTTTTCGGCGAGGGCGCGGCGGCGCGCGGGATGTTTGAGAACATCGTCTCCGGCGAGGTGTTTCTCGCGACCGCCGGCCACCGCGTGGCCAAGCTCGGGCTCACGATCAAGGGTCTCGACGTCCAACTCGCCCCCATCGCGCTCGCACAGAGCATGACCACGCGCCAGCGCGTCGCCACCGCCGTCGTCCTCGACGAAAAGACCGGCCGCGAAGTCACCATCACGCACCGCGCCCGCGCCTACACGGGTAGCCTCTCGGCGTTTGTCGCCGCT
>JBEANZ010000526.1:0-4610 GCA_041165185.1 Verrucomicrobiota bacterium
AGGCGTGCCGGGGGCGTCACGATCAAAGCGCACGCCGTGCGGCGCGGCGGCGGCTGAGCGTGTGGCGCGCGAACGCAAACGCGTTGTGCCGCCACGACGCGCGCGCCGCTGTGCGGGCTCACGGGGGGATCGCGCGTTGACGGGCCGGGCGCGCCGCGCTCCGCTCGCGCGATGAAAATCACCTACTACCTTGAGGTCACGTCGTCCTGGTGTTTCTGGAGCGAGCCGACGTGGGCGGCGCTCAAGGAGCGCTTCGGCGCGCGCGTCGATTTCGCGTGGAAGATCGCGAAGATGACCGAGGCCGATTGGCCCGTCTCGCGCGCGCAGTGCGAGTGGTTTTACCGGCGCAGCGGCACGGTGATGCGCGCGCCGTTCATGCTGAACGCGGGGTGGTTCGAGCCGGTGAAGCCCGGCGATTATCCCGCCGCGAGCTTCGTCGCCGAGGCGGGAAAGGATTTCGGTTTCACCGGCGACGACATCCGCCTCGCGCTCGCGCGGGCCGGCGAACGCGACGGCCAGAAAGTCGGCCGCATGGACGTCGCGGTCGCCGCGGCCGTGCAGGCCGGCGGTGGAAAACTCGACGCCGCCAAGCTCCGCGCCGCTGCCGAGTCGCCCGCCGTCGCCGCGCGCATCGAGGCGAGCACGCGGGAATTTTTCGCCCACCAAATCACGCAGCGCCCCGCCTTCGTCATCGAGGACACCATCGGTGACAAAGCCGTCTTCTCCGGCCTCGTGAAACTCGAGCCCCTCGCCGCGACGATCGAGGCGATGCTCGCCGACACGGCGGCCTATGCGTCGTTCAAGGCGCACTTCGGCGGCCCGCCGACGGCGTAGCGCAACCTGAGCTGGCGCCCCGCCGCCGCACGCCCCGCCGCTCGCTACCGCGTCTTCGCGACGAATCGCTCGATGCGGTCACACGCCTCAATCAACTGCTCGTAGCTCGTGGCGAAGCAGGCGCGCACGTGGCCGCGGCCGTTGTCGCCGAAGGCGAGGCCGGGGACGACGGCGACTTTTTCCGTTGTGAGCAGGCCGGTCGCGAAATCCTTTTCGTTGAGGCCCGTCGCGGCGACGCTCGGAAACGCGTAAAAACTCCCGCGCGGCGAGTGGCACGCGAGGCCGATTTCGTTGAACCGCCGCACGACGAGATCGCGGCGGCGGTGGTATTGCTCGCGCATTTTCAGCACGCTATCCCAGCCGTGCTTGAGCGCTTCGAGCGCCGCTTCCTGCGCGATGATCGAGGCGCAGAGCATGGAGTATTGGTGGACCTTCATCATCGCGTCGATGAGCGGCGCGGGGCCGCACGCGTAGCCGATGCGCCACCCCGTCATCGCAAACGCCTTTGAAAATCCGTGCAGGAAAATGCACCGCTCCACCATGCCCGGCAGGCTGGCGATGCTCGTGTGCGTGCCGTCGAACGTGAGTTCGGAATAAATCTCGTCCGTCAACACGAGCAGGTCCTTCTCGACGCAGAATTTCGCGATGGCCTCGAGTTGCGCGCGATCGCACGTGCCGCCGGTCGGGTTGCACGGGAGATTGAGCATCAGCATTTTCGCGCCGGGCTGCCACGCGGCGCGGAGGGCCTCGGCGGTGAGGGCGAAGTTGTCCTTCGCGTAGGTCGGCACGGCGATGGCGTGGCCGTGCGCGAGCGCGACGCTCGGGTGGTAGCTCACGTAGCACGGCTGGTGAAACATCACCTTGTCGCCGGGGTTGATGAAGGCCCGGCAGGCGAGATCGAGCGCCTCACTCACGCCGACGGTCACGATCACCTGGTCGTCGGGGCGGTAGCTGACGGCGAAGTGTTCCTCGACGTAGCGCGCGATTTCGCGGCGCAACTCGATCAGGCCCAGGTTGGACGTGTAGTAGGTTTTGCCCTGCCCGAGCGCGTAGATCACGTGCTCGCGGATGTGCCACGGGGTGACGAAGTCCGGCTCGCCCACGCCGAGCGAGATCACGCCCTGGCCTTTCAGTTTGGCGACGAGTTCGAAGAAATCGCGGATGCCACTTTTCGGGAGCGCGGCCACGTGGCCCGCCACCCAGTTTTTCGGGTCGGTGCTCATGTTGAGGAGGGACGCGAACGGTTACGGCGCGATGTCGAGCCGCGCGCTCTGCGCCTCGCCGCCGTCGAGCAGGAAGCCCTGCTCCTTGTAGCTGCGCAGCATGAAGTGCGTCGATGTGCCCCGCACGCCCTCGATGGTGGAGAGTTTTTCGGAGACGAAGCTCGCGACCTTCTGGAGCGACGGCCCCTTCACGAACACGAGCAGATCGTAACCGCCCGACATCAGGTAGCACGATTCCACCTCGTCGAACCGCGCGATGCGTTCGGCGAAACGGTTGAACCCGCCCCCACGCTCCGGCGTGACCTCGACCTCGATGACCGCGCGCACGGCGGCGGCGGCGGCGCCCTCGCGGGAAAGATCGAGCACGGGCCGCCAGCCGAGGAAGATTTTATCCGCCTTCAACTGCGCCAGGTGCCGATTAACCTCCGCTTCGGTCAACCCCGCGACCGCGGCCATCTGGCCGGTCGTGAGGCTGCCGCCGTCGATCAAGAGCTTGAGCACTGGGTTCATAGGGGCGGCGGTTATCCGGCACCGCCAGATGTTTGACGAGGACGAATTTTCCGCCCGCGACGCGCAATCGCCCCGTGCCGCCCGACGCGCCCGCGATTCGCCCGCTGTGCTCTAAAGTCCGGCGCGGCGGTGTCGAAGAAGAGCGCTAGCGACCACCGCTCCTCCATGCGCACACCTCATCACTTCCGGCCGCGGCCACCCGTGTCCGCAGTCCGACGGAGGCCGACCACCCGCAGCGCGCCCGCCCCGCGTCTCACCGACCCCGCGAGCCCAGCCTGATCCGCGCGCCGCCTTTCTCCCCGCACCATGAAGCTCAACGTCCGCCAGAAACTCACCCTCCTCGGCATTGGCGCCTCGACCATGCTCATCGCCACCATCGTCGTGGTGCACTTTTCGTTTCGGCGCGTCGTCCAGGGCAGCTCGGAAGTCAGCCTCATGGCGTCCGCCCTCAGCCATCACGCCGACGTCGACATGATGCACGACGCCATCCGCGCCGACGTGCTCGCGGCGTTGCTGGCGGCCAAACAGGGCGAGGCCGCGCGGACCGCGACGGCGGCGGCGGAGTTCGAGCAGCACGCCAAGAAAATGCGCGAGAACGTCGAGCTCTGCGCCAAGATGCCGTTGCCCGCCAAGATCGCCGCCGAGATCGAGGCCGTCGGCGCGCCGCTCGACGCTTACCTCGCCGCCGCCCAACTGATCGTCGCGGCCGCCGGTCAGGACGTGCGGGCGGCGGAGGCGGCGCTCGCGGGGTTTCTCGTGCTGTTCACGGAATTGGAAGGACGCCTCGGGGCCGTGAGCGATTCGCTCGAGCGCGCCGCCGCGACCGTCAACGACGACTCCGCCGCCCGCACCCACCGCTTCCTCCTCCAACTCTGGCTCGGCGCCGGGAGCCTGCTGGCGCTGTTCATGACGTTCATGGTGCTCACCGCCCACAGCATCATGCGCCAGCTGTTTGTCGCGACCGAGACCCTCATGACCACGAGCAACGAGAACAGCGCCGTCGCCCAGCAACTGCTCGGCTCCTCGCAGGCGCTCGCCACCGGCGCCCAACATCAGGCCTCCTCGCTCGAGCAAACCGCCTCCTCCCTCGAAGAAATTTCCAGCATGACCAAGCGCAACGCCGAGGCCGCCGCCGCCGCCCGGACCATTTCCGCCACGGCGCGCAGCACGGCCGACGCCGGAGCCGGCCACATGCAGGCGATGCAAACCGCGATGGCCGGGATCAAGTCGGCGGGCGACGACGTCACGAAAATTCTCCGCACGATCGACGAGATCGCGTTTCAAACCAACATCCTCGCCCTCAACGCTGCCGTGGAGGCCGCCCGCGCCGGCGAGGCCGGAGCCGGCTTCGCCGTCGTCGCCGGCGAGGTGCGCGCCCTCGCGCAACGCTCCGCCCAAGCCGCGCGCGACACCGCCGCGAAAATCGAGGACTCCGCCGCGAAGAGCCGGCAGGGCGTCGCGATCAGCGCCGATGTCGCGCGCAACTTCGCCTCGATCCAACAGCACATCCGGCAACTCGACACGCTGGTGGCCGAGATCGCCACCGCCTCGTCGGAGCAGAGTTCCGGGCTCGCGCAACTCAACACCGCCGTCAGCCAGTTGGATCAGATCGTGCAACAAAACGCCGCCGCCGCGGAGGAGTCCGCCACCGTCGCCGCCGAGTTCGGCGACCGCATGGGCGATCTCACCACGGTCGTCGCGGCCCTACAGATGGGCGCCGGCGGCAAACGCGCCGGCGACCCGAGCGGCAAGCCGGGGGAACCGCGCCCGGGTGGTCGCCGCGCGGCGGACCCGATCGCGCGCGCGGCCCACGCGGTCGGACAACCGCCGCCGCCCCCCAAGGTTCGCCTCCCGGCGCTCGCCCACTCCTGTCCGGCCGCCGCGAGTCCGCGCGCGGGCGGCGACCCGGATTCCTGGGCGAACTAGGGCGTGTTTGCAAAATCTGCTGGAACCAAGACAGCGGGTGGCGATCCCAGCGGGCGCATGAAAGCAAACTTGCGCTGGGAGTTGCCTGAGCCGTTGTGGCGACGGCTAAAAAAATTA
>JBEANZ010000527.1:0-10920 GCA_041165185.1 Verrucomicrobiota bacterium
TTCGACTTCACGAAGTCGCGCCGGCTCGCCGCCGCCGTCACCTACCAGCTCGCGCCGAGCACCACCGTGCGCGCCGCGTGGGACGCCGGCACGCACGGCCGCCACACCGATTGGCCGTGGCCCGCCGGCAACGGCGTGAAGGGCTGGTTCGCCGCCGGCCGCCCCGCGATCAACCTCGCGACCACGCCCTTCAACGCGAACGCGTTTGCCGCGCTCGGCATCAACCGCGCCGACACCAACATCCGCTGGACGCTCTTCGACAACACGGGGCAAGTCGTGAACATGCAGAACCAGCTCCAGAGCTACACCGGCGTCGATGCCGCCGGCGTCGCCTACTCGGCCGACATCTTGCCCACGCCCGATCTGCTCCCGGCGAAATACAGTTTCTCCGGCCCCGGCTCCTTCCTCACCGGCTCGTATCGGAATTACAGTGCCAAGCTCGAGCACCGCTGGCGCGGCCTCGTGCTCGAGGGCGCGTTCATCTCCACGTTTAACAAATCGCGCGCCAACGGCTGGGCCGTCCCCGGCAACTCCATAAATGTGCGCGGCGATCCCAACGCCACGCTCCCGCTCCCCGCCGGCGGCACGGCGGCGAACACCTTCGCAAACCGCCTCTACCTCGAAAATACGTGGCGCCCCGACGACACGACGTTCCGCAACGAGGTCTTCCGCCTCACCGCCGCCTACGAGTTGAACCTCGGAAAAACTTTCGGCCGCCACCGCCTCGCCGGCCTCGCCGAGACCGGCAAGATCGAGCAGGTCCGCCGCGTGTTTCAGGAAATTCTCGTCGATCAAAACAATGTCCCGATCGTCAACGCCGGCACTCCCGAGGGCGCGCAGAACCAAGTTTTCCGCCGCCACTACGCGACCGAGGGCGCCTACGACACCTACTACCAGAGCGACCCGCGCATCGCGTTTCCCGCGTTCACCGTCGGTGCCAACACCTATCGCTCGCGCTACGTCGCGCTGAACCAGAACGGCAATGCCGACGACCTGAAGCTCACCGACACGGCGATGCTTGCCGCGCAGAATTATTTTTGGAGCGACAAAATCATCACCACGCTCGGCTACCGCCGCGACCGCGTGAAGTTCAAGAACGGCGTCACCGCGCGCCTCGCCGCCACCGATCCCTCCGTCGTGAGCGGCGAGCGGATCGTCAACGAGTTCGCGCCCGTGCCTGGCCAGTTCGACAAGAATATTTTCGAGCCGCGCACGTTCAACGCCGGCGTTGTCGTGCATCCCACGCGCCGCCTCTCCGCGTTCTACAACCAGTCGAACAACATCGGCGCGCCGTCTTTCTCCGCGCGCATCCTCCCGCCCCTCGCGCCGCCCGCGAGCATCAGCGCGAAGGAAACGACCGGCGAGAGCCGCGACTACGGCGTGATGTTTGATCCCTTCGGCGACGACCGCCTCTTTTTCCGTCTCACGCGCTTCGACACCAAGTATCTCGACAGCACGCCGATTCAGCCCGGCACGAATCCGTTCCAGCCCGCGCAGGGTCTCGGCCTCGGGCTCGACGCGCTCGTCGCCGCCGGCCGCATCACCGCCGCGCAGGCCGCGCCGTATCGCGTGAACCCCGGCGCCTTCAGCATCGACGTGATCTCGAAAGGCTGGGAACTCGAGGCCAACGCCAACCCCACGAAAAATCTCTCCCTCCGCGCGCAGTTCTCCTACTCCGACCGCAACCGCGAGAACTTCATGAAGGAGCGCGACCCCTTCGTGCCCGCGCTCTACGCCTTCCTGAAAACCGTCAACGACACCGGCGTCGCGCCAATCACGCTCAACGCCCTCACGCGCTCGCCCAAGGACACCATCACCGGAGAAATCGAAAACTTCTTCGACGCCACCGGCAGCAACCAGTCGCAGTCCTTCGGCTCGCGCCCCTACAAGCTCAACCTCAACGGCCGCTACAAGTTCACCGAGGGCGCGCTGCGCGGCCTCGCCCTCGGCGGCGCCGTCCGCTGGCAGAGCGCGAACTACATGCAGCAGGATCTCCGCACGACGGTGAGCGGGGTCGCGAACCCGAACCTCGGCAAAGAATTTTTCGGCCACACCTTCGAGGCCTGGGACTTTTTCACGACCTACCGGCTGAAGCCGCAATTCCTCGGCGCGAAAAACCTCACGCTCCAGCTCAACGTCCGCAACGCCTTCAACCAATCGCGCGTGCAGCCCGCCCGCTACACGAATGATTTCCTCGGCCTCCGCCGCGTGTATCTGAACGAGCCCCGCAGCTTCCGCGTGAGCGCGGCGTTGGAGTTCTGAAAGTAGGGCGGGCCTCCGACCCGCCCTCGCCCACACACTGTTTCCCTCGCGCAAAGACAGGTCAAAGATCTGCCCTGCTTTTCCCCATGCCCCGCGTCGCTCCGCTGCTCCTCCTGCTCCTCGCGCCCGTCTCGCTTCTCGGCGCCGCGGCACCGGCGCGCCCCAACATCGTCTTCGCGTTTGCCGATGACTGGGGCCGCTACGCCAGCGCCTACCGCGACGCCGCGCGGCCCACGCTCAACGACGTCATCGAGACACCGCACTTCGATCGCCTCGCGCGCGGCGGCGTGCTGTTTTGGGACGCGCATTGCAGCGCTCCTTCCTGCACACCCTCGCGCGGCGCCGTGCTCACGGGTCGCCATTTCTACCGCAACGGCAGCGCCGCGCAGCTCCACCATCCGTGGCCCAAGGACACGCCGGATCCCGCGACCAGCCTCGCTTCGTGGCCCAACCTTCTCCGCGCCGCCGGCTACCGCGTGGGCCTCACCTACAAGACCCACGTGCCCGCGCCGCTCTACGGCGGACGCGCCGCGATCCACGAGCCGGCCGGAAGCCTCGGCGGCGCTTATGATCGCGTCGCGAAAATGCTGCACGACTCCACGGACCTCGCCGCTACGCGCGCGCAGATCCTCGGCGAGATACGCGGCAACCTCGCCGCGCTCATCGACTCCGCGGGCCCCCAGCCGTTTGCGTGGTGGTGCAGCCCTGTGCTCACGCACCGGAACTGGCCGCTCGGCCTCGCGCAAAAGCTCCACGGCCTCGATCCGGAAAAACTGCGCGGGCGCCTGCCCGCGTTTCTGCCCGACACGCCCGAGATTCGGCAGGACCTGGCCGACTACCTCGCGCTCTGCATGGAGTTCGACCTCTCGCTCGGCGTCATCCTCGACGAGCTCGCGAAACGCGGCCTGCTCGCCAACACCATCATCGCTGTCAGCGGTGACCACGGCGCGCCGGGTTTCCCGCGCGGCAAGTGCAACCTCTACGACTTCGGCACGCAGGTCCCGTTGGTGATTCACTGGCCCGCAGGCGTTACCACGCCCGGCCGCCGCATCGACAATCCTGTTTCGCTGATCGATCTCGCGCCGACGTTCCTCGCCGCCGCCGGCGTCGCGGCGCCCGCGGGCATGGACGGGCAGGACTTGCTCCCCGTGCTGCGCGACGGCGCCGCGCGCGGCTTCACGCCGCTCGCCCGCGACACGGTGATCACCGGCCGTGAGCTGCACGTGCGCGACGCGCGTGAGGGCGATCTGCCTTACCCGACGCGCGCGCTGCGCGACCGGCACTTCCTCTACATCCGCAATTTCAAGCCAGACCGCTGGCCCGTCACTCCGCCGCCGCTCAGCGCCGAGGCGCAGAGCGACATGGACCGCGGCCCGACGCGCACCTTCTACGCCGCGCGCACGAGTGAAGTCGCTTTCGCGACGTTCATGGACCTCGCCATCGGCAAACGCGCGGCCGAGGAACTCTACGACCTTGCCGCCGATCCCGATCAGATGCGCAACCTCGCCGCCGATCCCCACCACGCCGCCACGCGCGAGAAAATGTCCGCTCAGCTCTTGCGCACGTTGCGCGAGACCGGCGACCCGCGCGTCGTTGGCAACGGCGATGCCTTCGACCGTCCGCCTTACCATCGCCCACCCGTCACCCCATGAAAGTCCTCCTCCGCCTCCTCCCGCTCCTGCTCCTTTCTCCCTGTTCCCTTCTCCTCGCGGCCGAAGCGCCCACTTCCGCCGCCTCGAAGGACGATCCCGTCACGCTCACGCCCTTCGAGGTCACGACGAGCAAGGACGTCGGCTACCTCGCCAACGACACGCTCGCCGGCTCGCGCCTCCGCACCAAACTCTCCGACGTGCCCAACGCGATCAGCGTGTTCACGCCCGAGTTCATCGCCGATCTTAACGCGTTCAACGAGGCCGACCTCATGCGCTACTCCGCCTCCGCCGTGCCCGAGCGCACCGATCAGACGCCCGCCGCACAGGGCATTTCGATGGACACGGGTGGCTTTCAGTTCCGCATTCGCGGCCAGCTCGCCACGCGCTCGCGCAACTATTTTAACACCGTCCTCCTGCCCGACACCTACAACGCCGAGCGCTTCGAGGAGGCGCGCGGCCCCAACGCCGTCCTCTTCGGCCTCGGCGGCGCCGGCGGCATCCTCAACACCTCCACGAAAACCGCGCGGCCCGGCCGCACGTTCACGAATCTCGGCCTCACCGCCGACAGCGACGGCCTCTTCCGTGCCACGCTCGATCACAACCAGCGCGTGACCGCCAAACTCGCCTTCCGCCTCAACGCCGTGCAGCACAGCTCCGACGGCTGGCAGGAGGATTCGTTCGCACAAAACCAGCGCGGCCACCTCGCCGCCACGTGGCGGCCGTGGGAAAAAATCACCGTGCGCGTCGAGGCGGAATACGGTCACGGGAAAAATTCGCTCACGCGCTTCTTCGCGCCGTTCGACAATGTGTCGCTCTGGAAAACCAGCGGCGCGCCGCTCGTCAACGGCCTCGCCGCCGCCAACGCCGCTGTCGGCATCGGCAAACGCAACGCCACCACGCGCCTCACCTTCGTCGGCAACGACGACTCGTTTCACAATTTCGCGCAGACGGTCTTCAGCCAGCCCGCCGCCAACCGCGTCAACTCCGTCGTGCTCCCCGGCGACTGGGCCGCGTTCGACGGAAAAAATCTGTTTCCGGCGAAGGCGAGTTTCTCCGGACCCGGCGGCACCAGCGAGTTCAAGCAAGAGAGTCTCGGCGCGGTCGTCGAAGCCGAGCCGCTGAAAAATCTCTTCATCGAGTTCGCCGCGGTGAACGACCTCCGCGACCACGATGTCTACGACACCACCCACGAGGTCTACCGCATTCTCGCCGAGCCGGGTAACACGTTTCGCGAAGGGACGCCGAATCCCTACGCCGGCCTCTACTACACCGACACGCGCTGGGTTCTCCGCCGCGCCCGCGACAGCGGCGAGCGCTTCCGCCTCACCGCCTCCTACCAGCTCGATCTCGGCCGGGCCGGCCGCCACAGCCTCTCCGCGCTCGCGAGCCGCGACAACACCGGCAACCCGCGCCACGTCGGCTTCCTCGTCGCCGACGGCGCGCCGTTCAACGCGCAGCCGCAGAACGCCGCCAACCAGCTCTGGACGCGCCGCTACATCACCAACCCCGCCGACACGGCGCAGTTCTCCGCGCCCGATTTCCGCCGCGTGCCGAAAACATTTTCCGTCGTCACCGATCAGGGCGCCGCGCCGCGCACCTTCAACACCGCCTGGGCCTACAACGAGCTCAACGACCAGTGGGGCCAGACCGACGCGCGCCTCGTCGCGCTGCAGAGTTATTTCCTCGGCGACCGCCTCGTCACGACCGCCGGCTGGCGCTACACCAAGCTCACCGGCTACGCGCGCCCCACGAACAATCCCAACACGCAGATCGCCGCGCGCCCCGAGTCGTTCGGCCCGCTGCGCTTCCTCGGCGACGCGCCCGCGGCCACGCCGTTCGACTTCGAGCGCCGCAGCTACGGCGCCGTCGGCAAGCTCACGCCGTCGCTCTCCGCCTACTACAACTACTCCGAAAACGCGCAGCCGCCCGGCAGCACGCAGACGCTCATCCCCGACGCCTCGCCGTTTCCGCTGAATGCCGGCAAGGGCAAGGACGCCGGCGTGATGGTCTCGCTCTTCGGCGGACGCGCCTTCCTCCGCGCCGGCTGGTTCAGCACGAGCTCCGTCGATCAATCGAGCGCGTTTGGTGCGAGCAACGTCGCCGGCCGCAACGACCGCATCATGGACGTCCTCGTCACCGCCAACTTGATCAGTGCGGCCAATGTCGTGCGCTTCGTCGGCGGCGATTTTGATTTGGCCGACCTCGCCACCGACGGCTACGAGCTGAATTTCACCGGCAACATCACGCCCGCGTGGCGCGTCGTCGTGAATTTTTCCAAGACCGAGTCCGTGCAGACCAATATGCTCAAGCGCAGCCGCGCCGCCGCCGCGCGCGTCGTCCCGCTCTGGCAAAACCCCGCCGCGCAAAACTTGCAGACCACCGCCGGTGTCTCGGTCGCGCAGGAAATCATCAACTACCAGAACTGGCTTGCGACGACGACCGCCGTGGAAAATTCCGGCACCGTCGGCCACCGCGAGCTCGAGGCCCGCGCTTTCACGCGCTACGATTTCCGCGAGGGAAAACTGAAAGGCGCCTTCATCGGCGGCGGCCTCAGCTACGGCAGTGCCCCCGTGATCGGCCGCAGCACCGCGGGAGTTCTCTTCAAAGCCAGCATCCGCCGCGAAGCCGACGCGCTCCTCGGCTACCGCACGCGCGTGCCGCGTTTCCTGAGCGGCAAGAACCTCGAGCTGCAGCTCAACGCCAACAATCTTCTCC
Organism: Verrucomicrobiota bacterium; assembly: GCA_041165185.1. Classification (GTDB taxonomy): domain Bacteria; phylum Verrucomicrobiota; class Verrucomicrobiia; order Opitutales; family Opitutaceae; genus JBEANZ01. Next base: position 6,630 of record JBEANZ010000527.1, read on the forward strand.
AGCAAAAAGACTACACGCTCGTCCGCCGCGATCCCGACGGCCAACTCTTCCGCGCCGCCGTCAACCCGCCGACGAATTACGCGTTGAGCGCGCGCGTCGCCTTCTAAGAATCGGTGGCCAGAAAGCCGCGCTCCGTCGGACCGGCGGCTTTCCAGCCGCCGCATTGTCACCTCCGCGTCCCCATCCTTTTCGGCTCTTCTGCTTTGGAGCGAACTTCGCAAGGACGCGCCACGCTCGCCGCGTTCAAGGTGTGATGAGTTCTGTGCAGGCCATCGCGCCTGCCCGGGTTCGTAGTTCCGCCTTTAGGCGGTCCGGGCAACTCTCCGCCCGTCTGAAGCCGGAACTACGAGCGCAGCCTAACGCCACCGCCCACACAGAATTAATCACACCCTCGCGTCGCGTCGCCGAGTTTCCACTCTCGACCCATCCGGCCGCGCCTCCAAGGCTCGCCTCTGCTTCATGCCGTCCGATTCGCCTCACGCGGTCTTCCTCTCCTACGCGTCGCAAGACGCCGAGGCGGCGGCGCGCCTCTGTGCGGCGCTCCGCGCCGCCGGCGTCGAGGTGTGGTTTGACCAAAACGAACTCGGCGGCGGCGACGCGTGGGACAACAAAATCCGCAAACAGATCGCCGAGTGCGCGCTGTTCGTGCCGGTGATCTCGGCGGCGACGCAGGCGCGGCTTGAGGGGTATTTTCGCATCGAGTGGAAACTCGCCGCGCAGCGCACCCACGCGATGGCCGAAGCGAAGCCGTTTTTGTTACCCGTGGTCATCGATGCGACGCGCGATGCGGAGGCGCACGTGCCCGCGGAGTTCAAGGCCGTGCAGTGGACGCGCCTCCCGGACGGCGAGGCATCGGAAAAATTCTGCGCGCGGGTGAAGACGTTGCTTGGTCCTGAGATGGAGCCGGGGCGCCCCCGCCCCGCCGAACGCGGCGAGGCCGCCGCCTCCCCAACCAGTCCCCATTCGCGCCGCCGCCTCCCCGCAGCAGCATGGATCGCAGCCGCGCTGGCGCTCGTCGTCGCCGTGAGTCTGTGGCTGAGGCGTCCCGCCTCAGAAAGTCCGCCGCCCGCGGACCTGAGGCGGGACGCCTCAGCCACGACTCCGCCCGCCGCCGCACAAAAATCCATCGCCGTGCTCGCGTTCAAAAACCTCAGCGGCGATCCGGCGCGCGAGTTTTTCTCCGATGGCCTGAGCGAGGCGGTGACGGATGTGCTCGGGCGCGTGCCGGGCTTGAAGGTCGTCGGCAGCGCCTCCGCGTTTTCCTTCAAGGGCAAGTCCGCCTCGATTCCGGAAATCGCACGGCAGCTCGGCGTGACCCACCTCGTCGACGGCACAGTGATCCAAGACGGCCAAACCGTGCGCATCACCGCGAAGCTCATCCAAGCCGACGGCTTTCAAGTGTGGGTCTCCGACAAACTCGAACGCGAATCGAAGAACATCTTCGCCCTGCACGACGAGGTCGCCGGGCTCATCGCGAAAAATCTCTCGCTGAAACTCGGCGCGAGTTCTGCGGCGTCGAAGGCCGCGGTGAATCCACAGGCCTTCGAACTCTACGTCCAAGGCCGCCAAGCATGGGCCATGCGCAATGCCGATGGCTACAACCGCGCCGAGGAACTGCTCACGCAGGCGTTGCAGCTCGACCAGAATTTCGCTCGCGCCCACGCTGGGTTGGCTGACGTGCGGATGCTACGGGCGTTCACCGAACATCGCATCGGTCAGCTCCGCCAGCGCCAGGCGCCAGAATTCGCTCAGATTCGCCGGGACATCGACCGCGCGCTGGCGCTCGATCCGAACTCGAGCGACGCCTACGCCGGTCTCGGTTTTCTCGAAATGTTGCAGTGGAATCCGCCCCCCGCTGAGCACGCGTTGCGACTGGCCCTCAAGCTCAATCCCAACAACGCCAATGCCCACCACTGGCTGAGCGACTTGATGTGCAGTATAGGGCAAATCGACGAGTCGCTCGCCGCCGGCAAGCTGGCCACAGAGCTCGACCCGCTTGCTCCGGTGAACGCGGGAAGCTACGCCTCGATTCTGTTCATGATCGGACGCTACGAGGAAAGCTTTGCCGTGATTGATCGCGCCCTCGCGGTTCAGCCCGACGCTTCCGTTCCGCTCCTCGTCAAGATCGCCACTTTGGCGCGGCTTGGTCGGGTCGCCGACGCCGTGCAAACCTCGCGCAAGCTGGTGGATGACGATTGGCGGCTCCTGGCGTTCGCCTTGGGCAATATGAAATTCGAAACGGAGCAACTCCTGCCCAAGGTCTCGGATCACGAGGCGCGCTGGATCGCCTTGGAAAGCCTCGGGCGCCACGATGAAGCGATGCGGACCATCGATCCGGCGGGCATGGTGTTTCCTGACGCGTCGTTCATTCTGTTCCTCGACACCTTCGACCCGGTTCGTAGCGATCCGCGCATGACAAAAATCGTCGCCGACTACGGCCTGACCGAAGCCCACGCCCGCGCGCAAGCGTGGCGCGCGGCGCACCCGCCGGAGAAGCCGGCGGCGAAGTAGGCCGCGAATCGCAGTGTTGTAGGCCCGGCCGGTGGCCGGGCTCTCCGTCGTTTTCTTTTGGCGCGAATCCCCCGGACAGATGACAGGAAGATTCTTGGCAGGAAGATTCACGGACTTCGAAGCCTGCCCACCGGCCGGTTCTGCGACTGGACTCGGGACGCGACCGTCGGTGCAGCGCTCTTCGTTTTCCTACATGCCACTGACTCAAGTCCCCGGTTTCCCCGCGACAAAATCACCCGTCGCTTCCGCCGCGAAAAATCTTCCTGCCCCAAATCTTCCTGCCTCAATCCGCCCATGCGCCTACGCGTCGCCCTCCTGCTCCTATTTTCCCTTTTCCATCACCGTTCTCCCGCCGCGCAGCCATCGCTTCCCAACATCGTCTTCATCCTCGCCGACGACCTCGGGTGGAACGGCATCGCCCCCTACGGCAACAAGCACGTCGACACGCCGCACCTCGACCGCCTCGCGCGCGAGGGCATGACGTTTCACCGCGCCTACGCCGAGCCGCAGTGCTCGCCGACGCGTGGCGCGTTTTTCTCCGGCCGGTGGCCCGCGCGCACGGGGATGTTTGCCGTCACGCACGAGATGGACCCCGTCGCCGCGCCGCTCACGCCGCCGCCGCACGCGATGGTCATGCCGCCCGCGACCGCCTCGCTCGCTCTCATGCTCCGCGCCGCTGGCTACGCGACCGGCCTCTCCGGCAAATGGCACATCGCCGACAACTACAACGCCGCCCCGCTCCGCGCCCGCGAAGGCGGGAAATACTTCGACCGCTACGGCTTCGACTTCGTCGGCGAGGGCGCCAACGCCACCCCCAAGGACAAGTCGGTCACGGGCATCACCGACGACATGCTCGGCTTCATCGCGGCCAGCCGCGCCCGCCCGTTCTTCGCCTACCTCGCGCACCACGCCCCGCACGCCGCGCTCGAGCCGCCCGCCGCCCTCATCGCGAAATACGTCGCGCGCGGCCACCGCAAAAGCTCCACGCCGCTCACCGTGTTTCGCGAGCGCCCCACCGCCGACTACTACGCCACGCTCGAGCACCTCGACACCCAGATCGGCCGCGTGCTCGCCAAGCTCGACGAACTCGGTCTCACGCAGAACACCCTCGTGATTTTCTCCTCCGACAACGGCGGCCTCAATCGCATGGCCGACATGGCCCCGCTGCGCGGCTCGAAGGGCCAGACCTACGAGGGCGGCGTGCGCGTGCCACTCCTCGCGCGCTGGCCCGCGCGCATCAAGCCCGCCTCCGCGAACTCCGTTCCCGTCCACTTTGTCGATTGGTATCCCACCTTCGCCGCGCTCGCCGGCGCGAAGCTCCCCGCCGCGCAAAAACTCGACGGCGAAAATCTTCTCCCGCTCCTCACCGGCACCGGCCGTCCCACGCGCGACACGCTCTGGTGGCACACGCCGACCTACACCACGCCCTTCGCGCGCACGCCGTGCTCCACGATCCTCCGCGACGACTGGAAACTCATCCACTACTTCGGCGATTTTCTCGAACTCGGCCCGGACGCCGTCCCCGAAAACGAAGGCTTCTACGGCCAGCTCGTCCTCGGCGCGCGCACCGAACTCTACCATCTCGCCACCGATCTCGGCGAGACCACCGACCTCGCCGCCAAAAATCCCGCCAAGGCCGCTGAGCTGATGGCCGCGTTGAAAAAACTCTGGGCCGACACCGGCGCCACGTTCCCAAAACCCAACCCCGTCTACCGCGCCGACAATCCCACCTGGTGGAAACGCGCGCCAAGCTCCCAATAGCCCAACGGAGCGGCGGGGG
>JBEANZ010000528.1:0-3616 GCA_041165185.1 Verrucomicrobiota bacterium
GTTGCACCCTCTGGCCTCGCGGCCTCTGACATTTCGTCGGGTCGGCCCGCCATTTGTCCGTTGGACTTTTGGTCCCGCGGTCCTTTGGTCCTTCGCCATGCTCTGGACCGAACAGCCGATCTTCTTTGTCGACTTCGAAGGCAGCCGCGCGAGCGGGATCCTGGAGTTCGGTGTGGTCGAGGTGGTGGGCGGAAAAATCGCCGGCACGCGCACTCGCCTGTGCGCCGCGACCGGCCACGTGCGCGAGGAGGATGCGGCGGTGCACGGGCTGCGCGCGGAGGCGCTTGCCGGGCACGCGCCGTTTGCCGACGAGTGGAACTACTTCGCCAGCCTCCGCGATCTGGGGCCGATGGCGGCGCATTTCGCCGGCGTGGAAAACGCGTTGCTCAAGTCCGTCTGGCCGTATCCGCGCAGCGTGCCGGACTTCGCGCGACCCGGCGAGCGCACCGCGGAGTGGGGGCCGTGGGTCGACACGGCGCGGCTCTACGCGCAGTTCTACCCGCGCTTCGAGTCGGCGGCGCTGGAGTCGCTGGTCGCGGCGGCGGGCTTGCAGGCGGAGTTGGATTTCGTCGCCACCGAGCACTGCCTGCCGGCGCGGCGTCGTTTCCACGCCGCGCTCTACGACGCGCTGGCCGGCGCGCTGTTGCTCAACGCCCTCGCGCGCGATCCGCAACTCGCCGGACTCACGACGCTGCAACTGCTGGCGCTCAGCACGCTCGACGCCGAAAAACGCGCCGGGCTCACGCAGCGGGAGTTGTTCGGTTAGTCGCTTGCCCACCGGTGCGCGGCCGGCGCGCGGCCGGCCCGCCGGGGCGGCCGCTCACGGCGTGGCGGCGTCGCGCACGAGATGTTCGCGCAGCAGATCCTGCGCGGCTTGATCGAGCACGGCGGAGGCGAGCGAGACGATGCTGTCGATGGCCCCGCGCCGATCGGCGCCGTTGGCGAGATGGAAAAACGTCATCCCGCCGAGGACGTCCGCCGCGCGTTCGTTGCTGAGCGGCGTGCCGCGCTTGCGCAGGTCGGCGAGGAAGGCGGCGATGAGCTGTTGGTCGCGCAGCGAGGAGTTCGGCGGGGCGACGACCGTCACGTTGCCGCCTTCGATCTTGGCGCCGTCGGGCCGGGCGGGCGTCGGGCTGGGGACGGATTTGGCGGTGTCCGCCGCGCGCGCCGGCCCCCCAGCGGGCGGGACCGACTGCGACGGCGTGACCGCGACGGTCGGGGTCGCGGCGCGCGGTTTGTAGACGAGCGCATACCACGCGAGTCCGGCGGCCACGGCGACGCCGGCGGCGATGAGATACGGGGCGCGGGACGGAGGGAGATTTTCTTCGGGAAACATGGGCGGGGAGGCTAGGTGAGCGGATAGTGGCGCAGGCGAAATTTCTGGGCAAGTGCGCACACGAGGAAGCGCGGCACCGACTCCGCGTAGCGCGGCCCGAGCCGGCGCGGCTCCATCGCGAGGCGAAACAGCCACTCGCACCCGCTCCGCTGCACCCAGCGTGGCGCCTGCCGCACCCGGCCCGCGTGAAAATCAAACGCCGCGCCGACGCCGATGAGCACGCCCGCGTCGAGCATGCGCGCGTGCGCGGCCATGAAGCGCTCCTGTTTCGGCGAGCTGATGCCGACCCACAACACGTCGGGCCGCGTGCGCGCGACATCGGCGCGCAGCGCGGCGAGTTCGGATTCGTCGAGCGCGCGAAACGGCGGCGTAAACATCCCCGCGACCGCGAGCCCGGGGAAACGCGCGGCGAGTTTCCCACTCAACTCCGCCGCCACGCCCGGCGTGCCGCCGAAAAAATAGTGCCGCAGCCCGCTCGCGCGCCCCGCGTCGCACACCGTGAGCATCAGATCGGGCCCGTAAACGCGCTCCACGCCGCGCGGCCCGAGCCAGACGAGCGGCATCCCGTCCGGCGTGGTGAGCCAGGACGCGTTGTAGATTTCCCGCAGCGCCGGATCGCGCCGCGCCTCCGCGATGCCGTGCGCGGTCGCGAGGCACACATAGCCGCGCCGCACCTCGCCGCGCACCCCGAGCACAAGTTCGCGCGCCTGCGCGAGCGTGAGCGCAGAGATGCCGACACCGAGGACGTTGTAGCGCGGGGGCGGGGTGGCGGCGGCGTCTCTATTCGCGCACGCGGGTGGCGAATATATTTGTCGGCCGGAGGGCGAGGCGGTCACGCTCCCTACGAAAACATGAACTCCAGACTACCCCAACTCCTTTCCGCGACCCTGCTCGCGGCGTTTCTTGCGCTCTCTGCCTGCGCGAAAAAGGCCGAGGCGCCCGCCACCGCGCCAAAGTCCGTCGCCGCCGGGGCCGCCGGGGCCGCCGCGCCGCTCGCCGTCGAAGTCGTCAAGGAGTCGGAACGCAGCCGGTCATTTCTCGCGGTGAACAAACACCTCGAGCTGGGCGGGTCGCTCTACGGGTTCGTCGACGTTGAGGGCGACGTGTTGAAGCAGGTCGTCGGGCTGCGTGAAATCCTTGGGCGGGTGGCGGCCGTCCAGCCGGACGTCGCCCCATACGCCAACCAGGACTACGGCGCGCTCGCGACCACGCTCGGCCTGACCGACGTGAAGGCCATCGGCGTGAGTTCCGTTCCCGTGGGCGGGGAGTTTTTCCGCAACCGGATATTTTTCTACACGGGCGGCGAGCGCCACGGCCTGCTCGCCGGCCTCGGCGGCAAGCCGGCACCGTTCAAGCACGTCGCCCTCGCGCCCGCCGACGCCGCGTTTTTCGCCGAGTCCGAACTCGACCTCCCTGTGATCTACAAAACCATCCGCGCCGTCGTCGCCAAGGTCGCTGGCGAGCCCGCGGGCAACCAAATGGAAACCGCGATCAAAAAGGCGGGGGAGGACATCGCCCTTTCCGTCCTCGATCTCATTTACGGCCTCAAGGGCCGCTCGGCCATCGTGCTGCGGCTCGACGCATCGAAGCCGCTGCGCCTGCCCGGTCCGCCGCCCGCGCTGACGCTCCCCGGGATTTCCCTTCTGGTGTGCATTGAGGGCATCGCGCCCGTCGTCGAGACCGCGCTCGCCAAATCGCCCGCGCTACGCCGCACCGACGCCGATGGCCTCCGCGTTTTCGAGCTGAAGGAAGCCCTGCCACTCGACGGCCTGAAGCCCGTGCTTGTCGTCGATGGGTCCACGTTCTACCTCGCGACCACGCGCGCGTTTTACGACGAGTGCCGCGCGGCGAAGCCGGCCGGCCTCGCGCAGGCGCCCGAGTTTCGCGCGGCCCTCGCGCGCGTCGGCCCCGAGGGCAACGGGCTCACCTACGTGAGCCCGCGCGTCAGCACTGCCCTGGGCGATTTCATGAAACTCAATCCGGAGTTTTCGCCGCAATTTCAGCCGCTGCTCGACATGCTCGGCGGCCAGGTCCCCGCGATGGCCGAGCCGCTCATCTCGGTCCGCACCAACCTCCCCGACGGCGTGCTTGTTAGCTCGCACTGGAACCGCACCTTGAAACAGGAAGTCATGCTCGGCTCCCTGGCCAGTCCGGTCACGATCGGTTTGGTCGCCGCGATGGCGATCCCGGCGTTTCAAAAGGTGCGGGCGTCGTCGCAGGAAAAAGCCGTGCTCAACAACCTCCGCATGCTCGCCGCCGCCGCCGACCAATTCTACCTCG
>JBEANZ010000529.1:0-3719 GCA_041165185.1 Verrucomicrobiota bacterium
CGCGTGCGCCAGATTTCCACGACGCTCGACGACTATGTCTATACGGCGGACGACACCGTGGTGGGCGGCGAAGTCGAAGCCGGGCGCCGTTACGTCGAGAAGGATTTCAACCGCATCATCGAAATCGCCGCCCGCGAGCGGAAGCGCGTGGAGATTTTCATGGGCATGATCGACCAGCGGGAAAAGACCCTCGTCTTCTGCGCCTCGCAGGACCACGCGCTCGCGATCCGCGATGTGATCAACCAGCTCAAGGCCAGCAAGGACCCGAACTACTGCCAGCGCGTCACCGCCTCCGACGGCTCGCTCGGCGAGCAGCACCTACGGGATTTTCAGGACAACGAAAAGAACAGCCCGATCATCCTCACGACCTCGCAGAAACTCTCCACCGGCGTCGATGCGCGGAACGTGCGCAACATCGTCCTGCTGCGCACGGTGAACTCGATGATCGAGTTCAAACAGATCATCGGCCGCGGCACGCGGCTCTACGACGGCAAGGACTACTTCACGATCTACGACTTCGTGAAGGCGCACCACCACTTCGCCGATCCCGAGTGGGACGGCGAACCGATCGCACCCGAGCCCGCTCCGCCGGGTGGCGACGGTCCCAAGCCCCCGCCGTCACCGCCACCCGAGCCGCCGTCACCGCCGCGTGAAAAACTCCGAATCAAGCTCGCCGACGGCAAAGCGCGCACGATTCAGCACATGGCCGCCACGAGCTTCTGGCATCCCGACGGCACCCCGATGTCGGCGCAGCAATTCATGGAAATGCTGTTCGGCAAGCTCCCGGATTTTTTCCAAAGCGAAGCCGAGCTGCGTAAACTGTGGGGCGCGCCGGACACTCGCGCGCAGCTCCTGCACGGCCTGGCCGAGAAGGGCTTCGGCCATGAACAGCTGGCCGAGATGCAGGCGATCATCGGCGCCGAGCAGAGCGATCTCTTCGACGTGCTCGCCTACGTGGCCTACGCGCTGCCGCCTGTAACGCGCGACGTTCGCGCGAACCACGCGCGCGTGCACATCAACTCGCGGTTCGACACCAAGCAGCGCGCGTTCCTCGACTTCGTGCTCCAGCACTACGTCGAGGTCGGGGTGGAGGAGCTGGAGCAGAGCAAACTGAACCCTTTGCTTCGCCTGAAATACCACGACTCCATCACCGATGCCGTAGCCGACCTCGGCGGCAAGCCGGAGGAGATCGGGCGGGTGTTCGCTGGGTTTCAGCCGATGCTCTACGCGGAGTAGGCCACCGTCTGCCGCGCCATCGCGCGGGCGCGCTACGCTTTCGTGGCGCCCTTCAGCGCGGCGAGGTCGGCGTCGACCATGAGTTCGGCGAGGGCTTTCATGCGAGTCGCCGGTTCCCAGCCGAGCTTTTCCTTGGCCTTGGCGTAGTCACCGATGAGGAGGTCCACCTCGGCGGGGCGCAGGAAGCGCGGATCGAAGGTGACGTGTTTCTGCCAGTCGAGGCCGACACGCGCGAACGCGGCGTCAAGGAACGCGCGGATGGTGTGCGTTTCGTTGGTCGCGAGCACGTAGTCGTCGGGTTGATCCTGTTGGAGCATCAGCCACATGCCGTGGACGTATTCCTTGGCGTAGCCCCAGTCGCGTTGGGAATCGAGGTTGCCGAGGACGAGCTGGTCCTGGAGGCCGGCCTTGATGCGGGCGGCGGCGAGGGTGATTTTGCGGGTGACGAAATTCTCGCCGCGGCGGGGCGACTCGTGGTTGAAGAGGATGCCGCTGCACGCGAAGAGATTGTAGGACTCGCGGTAGTTCACCGTGAGCCAATGGGCGAAGACCTTGGCGCAGCCGTAGGGCGAGCGCGGCCAGAAGGGCGTGTCCTCGCGTTGCGGGACGTGTTGCACCTTGCCGAACATCTCGGAGGACGAGGCCTGGTAGAACCGCACTTTCTTGCCGATGCCGCTCTCGATGATGGCCTCGAGGATGCGGCCGGCGCCGACGCCAGTGATGTCCGCGGTGTATTCCGGGATGTCGAAGCTCACGCGCACGTGGCTCTGCGCGGCGAGGTTGTAGATCTCGTCGGGCTGGAGCTGGTAGAGGAGCTTGACGAGGGAAACACTGTCGGCGAGGTCGCCGTAGTGGAGGAAGAGACGCTGGTTCGGACCGGTCTCGAACGGCATCAGGTGGTCGATGCGGCTGCGGTTGACGGTGCTGGCGCGGCGCACGATGCCGTGGACCTCGTAGCCTTTTTCGAGGAGCAATTCGGCGAGGTAGGAGCCGTCCTGGCCGGTGATGCCGGTGATGAGCGCGGTTTTTTTCATGATGTGGTGCGAGGGTGATCGTGAAACGCGAAACGCGCGCACGAGCGGTTGTGGAGACCAGTTTTCGTCAGGCGAAGCAAGGCGGATTCCGATCGGCGCCGCGCGGAAAATCGCCGCAGCCGACGCGGGGCGGAAAGAAACGCGAACGCGGAAAAGTTTTGATTGCTTTCGATTCGAGCGGGCCTATCACCTCGCACCCTTTTCCACTACGCCTGCCCCCAATTCCGGGGTGACAGGGGGACCGAATCTCATGAACCAACAGCTCATTCTTAATGTTGTGCCGCGCGCCCAGACGGGCCGCAGCTCCTCCCGCCGCCTTCGCCGCGCCAATCGCGTGCCCGCGATTCTCTACGGCAAGCACACGAAGCCCGAGTCGCTCTCCGTCGATAGCCCGGAGTTGACGCGCCTGCTGAAATCCGTCGCCGGCCGCGCCGTGCTGGTGGAGTTGAAGCACGAGGCGAAGCCCGAGCGCCCGCTCATCTTCTTGCAGGAGGTGCAACGCGATCCGATCACGGACAAGTTCCTGCACGTCGATTTGCAGGAGGTGAAGGCCGACGAGAATTTTGAGATTCGTGTGCCGGTGCGCCTGACCGGTGAGTCGTTTGGCGTAAAGAACCAGAGCGGCGTTTTGGAAGTCGGCACGCCGTTGCTCCGCATCCGTTGCTTCCCGAAGGATCTGCCCGAGAAGATCGACGTCGATGTGACCGAGCTGAAGGTCGGCGAGACCATCAAGGTCAGCCAACTGAAGCCGGTCGCCGGTGTGAAGTTCCTCGATGCGGTCGGCCAGCCCGTCGTTTCGTGCGTCGAGCCCGTCGCCGAAATCGTGCAGGAAGTCGCCGCGACCGCCGCGCCCGCCGAGGGTGCCGCCGCCGCGCCCGCCGCCGATGGTGCCGCTCCCGCTGCGGGGGCCACGCCGGCTGCCGGGGCTGCTGCGCCTGCCGCCGGGGCCAAGGCCGCTGCGCCCGCCGCCGGTGCCAAAGCCGCCGCGCCTGCCGCTGGGGCCAAGGCCGCCGCGCCCGCCGCCGCCGCCAAGCCCGCCGCCAAGAAGAAAGTATTCCGCCGTGCTCCGCCGCTGCAACGCGGCGGGGCCGGACGTTTGTTCTTTGAGTCATGTCCCTCTCGCTCGTGGTTGGCCTCGGCAACCCGGGCCGCGACTACGAAAAGACCCGCCACAATCTCGGTTGGGTCGTCCTCGACGCGTTGGCCGCCAAACACGGTCTCGTGTGGACGGAGTCGTCGCGGTTCGAGGCGGAAATCGCCCGTTGGGATTTCGCGCCGGGCCGCACCCGCTGGCTCGCCAAGCCGCTGACGTTTATGAACGAAAGCGGCCGGGCCGTCGCGGCGCTGGCGCGTTTTCACAAACTCGCCCCCGCCGAAATCGCCGCCGCCTACGACGACATCACAATCGATGTCGGTCTCGTCAAAGTCACCGTCAGCGGCAGCGCCGGC
>JBEANZ010000530.1:0-3890 GCA_041165185.1 Verrucomicrobiota bacterium
CGCGCTACCTCGTCGGCACGCCGAAGAGCTGGCGGCGCCAGCACGAGGCGCAGCTGTTGGAAAAGTCCGACTGGCAGGAGGCGCAGGCCGGGCTGGAAATGCGCTTCGTCGCGCAGGAAGGCGGACCGCCGGGCGAAAAATACATCCTGTGCCGCAGCGCCGCGCGCGCGGAAAAGGAACGCGCCATGCTCGCACGGCAGAGCGAGGGCCTGACGGCGGCGCTCGACAAGATCGCGGCGGGGCTGCGCCGCACGCCGCACACCGATCAGGAAGCGGTGGGCCGGCGGATCGGCCGGGCGCTGGGCCAGTTTCCCGCCGCGGCGGCGATCATCCAGGCCACCGTCCAACGCGACGCGACCGGCTGCGCCGTCGACCTCCAGATCGCGAGCGCCGTGGACGCGGGCCAAAAAGCGCACCGCCAGAAAGGCGCGTATCTGCTCCGCACCCACTGCGAGGAAACCGATCCCGCGCAATGGTGGCGCTGGTATATTCAGCTCACGCAGGCCGAGACGGCGTTTCGCACAACCAAAAGCGATCGGGGCCTGCGGCCGGTGTTTCACCACAAGCAGGAGCGGGTGCAGGCGCACCTGCTGGTGTGTTTTCTCGCGCTGGCGCTGTGGCGTTCGCTCGAATAGTGGATGCGCGCCAAGGGCCTGGGCACCTGCGCGCGGCAACTCGTCAAACAGCTCGCCGGCGTCAAAAGTGTCGACGTGCTGCTGCCGGTCCTGCGCAACGGTGTGCGCGCCGAGCTGCGCCTGCGCGTCGTCGCCACGCCGGAACCGGCCACCGCCCAACTCCTCGCCCACCTCGGCCTGCGCCTGCCGAAAGGCCCGCGTGTGATCGCGAATGGAGTGCCGAAAATCCCCCCCCCTAATCCGCGCAAACGCTTGCACCGCAACAACTGCTTTTCCCGAACTGACGAACTCGCGCTAGCGCGACGCACGTGGTCTTCACGAAACGCGGGTCGTAGTTCCCGACATGAAGAACTAAATCATGACCCTATCCGGCTTCGCACCGAGCGTGTGCCGTCGGCCGCGCGCGACGCCGGTCGTTCTCCCCATACGCGCGACGTAGTGCGCTCGGGGGTTGCGTGCGCGGACGGGCGAGGCTGGGATGCGGGAACGCGTTCGTCCCCTTCGCCCCATGCCCCGGATCTTGTTTTTTCTCTCCACGTCGCTGCTGCTGTGCCTCTGGGCCGGTTGCGCCCATACCGGCTCGCGCGAGCAAGCGCCGACGCGGGACTTGGTGCTCATCGCCGGCCAGTCGAATGCCGTGGGCTTTGATGCGTATGCCTCGGAGCTACCCACGGACGTGACGGATCGGGAGGTGATGTTTTGGTGGCGGGTCGGCGATCCGCCGCCGGACGACTATGATGTCACGAGCGGCGGGAAATGGACGCACCTCCAGCCGCAACCGCGGGGCACGCCGATGGAAACGCCCACGCCCGAGGCGAAGGCGCAGTCGCCGCGCCAATATGGGAATTTCAAAAAGCCCGAGGGCGGCTTCGGTCCCGAGATGGGCTTGGCGCGCGAGCTCCGCGCGCGGGAAGGCCGGCCGCTCGCCATCGTGAAGACGGCGTTCAGCGGCACGGCGTTGATGCAGGATTGGAATCCCGACGACGCGGGACCGACCGGCGCGTGTTATCGGGCGCTGGTCACGGAGACGAAAGCCGCGCTGGCTGCCGCTCGGGCACAAGGCATCACGCTTCGCCTGCGCGCGCTCGTGTGGGTGCAAGGGGAGAGCGACGCGACGAAGACGGCCGCACCGGAGTATGCGAAGAATCTCGCCCACCTGCTCGCGCGCCTGCGCGCGGACCTCGCGGCCCCGCGATTGGTGGCGCTGGTCGGGGTGAACACGCATTTCGGCAACGACAAGAATCCCCACATGCCGGTGATCGTCGCGCAGCAGCGCGCCCTGACCGGGCTGGATCCCCTGAGCCACTACGTGGACACCGAGGGAGCGGAAACGCTGCTCCCGTCGCAGACGCATTTCACCGCCAAGGGCACGCTGGAGATCGGGCGCCGGTTCGCGACGGCCCTCCTGGCGATCGAGACGCGGAGGTAGTTTGGCTGGGGTCGCCCGACGCAAAACCGCGCGCCCCGAATGGCGTTTCAGCTCTCCCGCCGGATCGAACTGTCTGCCGATCGTCATGCCATGACCCCCTCGGGCAGTCCCGTTGATGAGCCTCCCACTATTCGCGGTGATCGAGAGCAGGAGTTGCGGCGTTTGCTTCGCGCCCCGTCGATCCCGCCGCGAACTTCGGGCAGCGCTTGTTGCCGGCAATCAAGAGTCAGGGTCTCGCGCCTTTGGCTGGTTAAGACCTTCTGCTCTGGCGAAACTCTACCCGAGATGAATGCTTCCGCTCGCATGAACAACGCGACGCGACGAGTCGTCTTGGCCGGGGCGACGGGCCTCGTGGGAAGTCATTTGCTGGAGGGGCTGCTCGCCGATGCCACGGTGGCCGAGGTGCACGTGATTGGGCGGAGGCCCGTGCCGGTCGCGCACGCCAAGATCCGGATGCACGTCGTCGATCTGCGCGCGATTCCTCCGCTGCCACCGGTGGACGAAGTGTATCTGGCGTTGGGCACGACCATCAAGGTCGCCGGCAGCCGCGAGGCCTTCCGCGCGGTCGATTACGATGCGAATCTCGCGGTCGCTCGCGCCGCCACTCAGGCCGGCGCCCGCCGCATCGGCTTGGTCAGTGCCATGGGCGCCAACGCGAAATCGTCGGTCTTCTACAACCGCGTGAAAGGGGAGTTGGAGGACGCGGTGCTGCGATTTGAGACCGCAGCCACGGTCGTGGTCCGGCCGTCTTTGTTGTTGGGCGACCGGCGGCGATTGAGCCAGCCCGCGCGCCGCGGAGAAACCTGGGCGGCACCGAGCATGAATTTTCTGCGGGTGCTTCTGCCGCGCAATTATTGGGCGATCTCCGCCGAGAAAGTCGCCCGGGCTTTGCTCGCTGAAGTGCCGTCGGCGAAGGGCGCCCGGGTGATAGCTTCGGCCGAACTGCATGCCTACTGAAGCATGTCGTGTTCGCGAAACGCGCGGCGTAGATCCCGACATTAAGAGTTAAAACCTGACCCCTTCCGGCTGCTCTTGGGCTGCCGGCGACCGAATTCAAGGGCCGGCACGATGGTCGATCGACACATCAATTTCCTCGACCCGACCCTTCGGTTTCCATCTTTCGCGGCATCATGACGCCGTCCGGTGCGCCAGAAAATGGTTAGCGCCGACTGCGCCCTTTGATGGCCAAAGCGCGCCATATTTCTGCGGCAATCTGAATGCACTCTGGGTTCTTCTTTACCCAACCAAGTATGCTACCTGTGACGCGCTTTATGGCGTTCCAAACCCCTCGCCAGAAACCTTTTTTTGCCTCTCCTTGCGCCGCCGCACTGCGAGCTGCCGGAGAGGCCTCTCGAAAAAAAGCCGGTTTCAGTTCATCGGGCAGGAGTAGCAGCAAACGCATGAGCAAATCTTGCAGCCCAAAATTCCCTGAGTTCGATATGTAAGCAACGGTGTCCTCGGGGACGCCGAACTGGCCGGCAACGTAGGTTTGTTTCTGGGCAAGCGAATCCAACTGCGGCTCCGAGAGCCCGTCTTGGGGTCGAGCTGGTCTGGGTTGAATCAGATCCGCATGGCTCAGCACAAATAGAACAGGTTTACCCATTTCTCGTAGGCTTGGTTCAAGCTTCCGCCATGCCCTTAAGTCCGACCCATAGTTTCGAGCATCCGCCTTCAACAGCCAAAGGACCACGTGAACATGAGGAATCCGACTGCGAAGTGTAGCGATGTGAGACTCGTCTGCCTCATCGTTTTCTCCTATTCCCGGGAAGTCCTCCAAAATCAAACTGCGGTCCTTGTGGCGCAGGGCAAGTTGTTCGGGCGTGCGC
>JBEANZ010000531.1:0-2810 GCA_041165185.1 Verrucomicrobiota bacterium
AACGCCATCATGGCCCAAGCCCTCGGCGACCGCCTCGCCGAAGCGCTCGCCGAGCTGATGCACAAGAAAGTCCGCGACTTCTCCGGCTACGGGAAGACCGAGAACCTCGCGATGAAAGACATCATCCGCGAAAAATACCGCGGCATCCGCCCCGCCCCCGGCTACCCCGCGTGCCCCGACCACACCGAGAAGCCCGCGCTCTTCGCGTTGCTCGACGCCACCACCGCCACCGGCATCACCCTCACCGAAAGCTGCGCGATGAGCCCCGCGAGCAGCGTGAGCGGCATGTATTTCAACCACCCCGATGGGAAATATTTCGCCGTCGGCAAACTCGGCCGCGACCAGATCGAAGACTACGCCGCGCGAAAAAAAATCTCCGTCGCCGACGCCGAGAAATGGCTCGGGCCGTATCTCGACTACTCACCGGCCTGACCCGTCCCGCGATGAAGCTCCTCGGCACCATCGCTCGGCTCCAAATCCAACGGAGCAGCCTCACCATCGGCACCGGCCCGGCCCGCTACTTCGATCCCGCCGCGCTGCTCGTCGTGGACGAACTCTTTCTCACGCCCGGCGGAGCCTGCGCGCCCGCCCCCGACGGCAGCTGCCTCGTCGACGTGCACCACGCCGCGCACCCTTTCACGCGCAGCCGCAGCGAGAACACCCTCAGCGTCGGCTTCTCCCGCCACTACGATACCATGCGCACGCGCTTCGGGGAGACCTTCGCCTTCGGATGCGCCGCCGAAAACATCATCATCGACGGGGCCGCACCGCGCATCGCGCCCGACGAAGTCGCCGCCAGCCTCGCCATCGAAACCACTAACGGCCTCGCCACCCTAACGCGAGTGGTCGTCGCGGCGCCGTGCATGCCATTCGCCAAATTCGCTCTGCGCGATCCCGAAGCGTCCACGGCGGCGGTCAAGTCCACGATCCAATTCCTCGATCACGGCGTGCGCGGCTACTACTGCGCCTTCGCCGGCTCCAAGACCGCCACGATCTGCTGCGGTGCCAAGGTGTTCGCCCTCTGATTTGTTCCTACCCGAAGATCGCTGCCTTCAAGCGCGTCAAAGGCGGTTTCGAATAGAACGGTTTTTCGAATCGAAAGTGATTTGTTAGACCAGTCCCCTCATATCGGACGATGTCGCAGTAGGGACCGCCGGTGCCAACTTCCTTCAGCACCAGCGATGTGCGGCCCGCCAACGCTCGGAAATCGAGTGTTCTTGGTGTCTCGATGGCCAACAAATATCCGGGGGCCTTCTCCACGGCTGGGTTGTGATACCACGCGAGCCAGGCCTTCATGACCCCGTCTTCGGCTGCGAAAAATCTCGAGAGCTGCTCCCTCAATCCGTCCGGGATTTTGACCGGCCGTCCGACGATAAGCTTAGCGCTGTTTGGCGCTTGGAATACACTTTCAACCTCCAAGATCTGGCCCGAGAGCAGCTGGTCGACCTCTTGCGGGGTGAAGGTTTTCACGGCTTGGCTCCCGGGATTGAGAACCAAGTGAGAGCCTTTGGTGATCGCGAAAAACGTTTTGGCTGGGAGCGGGATGTAGCGAGCGCCCGACGGAAGAAATTTCTCGGCCAAGAAAAACGGAATGTAGTGCACCCCCTCGTGGGTAATCGCCTCCATTTTCAGCGTCGCGGTCCCCTTCGCGGAATCTCCATTTTCCTCGAACTCTCCATGGGGGCAGAGCAGCACCGTGGCATGCAGAAGTTCGCGGTAGAAATGCGGTCTGGCTCCTGCCGATGCCAAGGCTTCCGTCAACAAGCGCTCCAATGTGTTTTCAAATGCGGCATCGCTATTCATGGGGTGGATGTGGAAGAACAGCATCCGTGATCAAAATCCATTTCAAAGCCAAAGAAACGAGGGCTGAAATTCGCTCCGTCTCGACGCACTTTCCACCCATGAGTTCCGTCGCCGCGCAATCCGGAAATCCTCAGTGGAACACCCGTGTTCTCGGGGACGCACGTGCCAGTGAAAAACCCCGCCGACTACCTTGAGAGCGGCTCGACCATCGACGAATTTCTGGACGATTTTCCGTCCGTGAGACGCGAGCAGGCGATCGCGTTTCTCGGAGCGAAGTGCGAGCGCTAACTCCAGCGCGGCATAGAACCCGCATGAAAAGCCCCAAAGCCAAAAAGGAGTTTTCGTCGCAACACCGCGCAGAACTGCTCGGCATCTTGCAGGCGCGTTTCGAGAAAAACCCGCAGCGCCACCCGAAGCTCGCCTGGGCTAAGGTGCGCGCGCGGCTGGGCGCGCAGCCCGAGAAGCTGTGGTCGCTCGGCGAGATGGAGCGCACGGGTGGCGAGCCGGATGTCGTCGAGCACGAGGCGACGACGGGCGGGATTCTCTTCGTCGATTGCGCGGCGCAGAGTCCGACGGCGCGTGCGAGTTTGTGTTACGACCGCGCCGCGCTGGATGGGCGGAAGAAATTTCCGCCGAAGGGCTGCGTCACCGAGGCCGCGGCGGCGCTGGGCGCCGAGCTGCTCGACGAGGCGCTGTATTTCGCGCTGCAGCAGCTCGGGGAATTCGACACCAAAACCTCGAGCTGGCTGAAGACGCCGCCGGAAATCCGCCAACTCGGTGGCGCAATCTACGGCGACCGCCGCTACAACCGCGTCTTCATCGGCCACAACGGCGCCGACTCCTACTACAGCGGCCGCGGTTTCCGTTGCGTGCTGCGAGTGTAAGCGGACTCGGGGTAGCGCCGGGCGTCCCTGCCCGCCGAGGTTTGAGCATTCGACGATCGCCCCGAACCGACGGGCGGGGACGCCCACCGCTACCTCGAGCCATCGGACGCAACCACACCTCCA
>JBEANZ010000532.1:0-4091 GCA_041165185.1 Verrucomicrobiota bacterium
CCCTCGCCTCGCCGCCAACCCCGCTTGCCTCCGCAGCATCTCCGCTTGGCCCTGGATCGTTAGCCTAAACTTGAACGCGAACTAGAATTACTTGAGTTCGCGGATCCGGATGTTCTTCAGGTCGATGGTCATCACCGGTCCGCTGTGAACCTGGAGGCCGATGAGGCCGGATTTCTTGAAATTCGCGGGGTCCTCGTCGACGGCGACGCTCATCACGCGGCCGTCGAGGATGTGGACGAAGGTGTTGCCCTTCGCGATGATCGTCATCGAGTGCCACGCGGTCGGGTCCTGGACGTGGCTGAAGACCTCCTCGGTGGTGGCGAACTTCACCTTGTCGAGGCGGGCGCGGGGTTTGTTTTTCGCCGCGGCTTCCTCGGGCGTGAGCGCGCCGAGGGGCTTCACGGTCACGTATTCGCCGGGGTAGGCCATGAACATGCGGCCGTTCTCCTCGAAAAACATCCCGGTGAAACGGTTTCGGTTTTCGAAGTCGGCCTGGTAGCCCTTCATCACGAAGTCGGGCAGGCGTTCGCTGCGGTATTGGATGCCGGAGTTGCCGCCCACGACCTTGTAGTCGAAGCGCAGCTCGAAGTCGCCGAACTCGGCGGCGGTGTAGATGAGGAACGTGTTTTTCTTAAGCGGCGCGGCGGCGGTGGTCTCCGCGTGGATGGCGCCGTCGCGCACAGAGAAGACCTCGGCCAGGCCCTCCCAGCCGGAGAGGTCCTTGCCGTTGAAGAGCGGCTTGAAACCGGGTTCGTCGGCGGCGCGGAGGGCGGCGGTGGCGAGCGTGAGCGAGGCGAGCAGGGCGATGAGTTTGGATTTCATGTTGGGAGGGAGGTGGAAAAAGGGGCCGCGGCCGGGGCCGGTGCGGAGAGGGATGCACCGGGGACCCACTCGGGTTCGAGCAGCCAGAGCTGGCGTTGCGCGGGGAGGCCGTGCTCGCCCCGGCGCAGTTTCAGCGCGAGGTGATCGACGGCGAGGGCGGCGATCGCGGTGCGGTCGATCCGCGTGTGCGCGATGCCCCAGGAGAGATCGGTGGGCTCGCCGAGCGAGACGAAGCGCACGTCGTGCGGCATCTTCACGCCGGCCTCGTGCAGCCAGAAAAAAACGCCGGCGTGCATCGCGATCACGGCGTCGGGCCGTTCGGCTTCGAACCAGCGCAGGAACGCCCCGCGATCCAGCGGCGGGCCGGTGTGGATAGGCACGACGGCCGCGCCCGCCGCCTGCCGCTCCAGCACGGCGGCGCGGCGCAGCCGGTCGTCGATCGCCTCGGGATGCAGGGAGAAGAGCGCCGCGCCGATGCGCCGCGCGCCGGCGCGTTCGCAGTGTTCCCACGCGAGCCGCACCGCCTCGAAGACGTCGCCGGCGACGAGGTCGAGCCGGGGCGGAAAGCCGCCGCGCCCGCAGCCGACAGAAGCGTAGCGGTCCCACGCCAGCCCGAGCGTCGCGCCCGGCCGGAAGCACGGCCCGATCACGAGACCCTCGACGCCGCGACGGTAGAGCAGCGCATCGAGCGCGCCCGCGTGCCGGAATTCATCCGTGGGGCAGGTCTCGCAGATGAAGCCCAATTCGTGCGCGCGGCGCTCCGCGGCGGCGACCAGCCGTTCGACCGTGCCCTCGGGCGCGCCGCCGCGTTGCGCGAGCAGCGCGATCTTGAAATCCGCCTTCTGCCCGCGCCACCGACGCTCGGCCAGTGCGCTCAACGCCGGATCGGGCCGGTAGTCGGCGGCCTTGGCCGCGGCGGTCACGCGTGAGCGGGTGGCGGCGGCGATGCGCGGATGGCCCCGGAGCGCCATCGACACGGTCGAGGGGGCCAGGTTCAGCCGGCGGGCGAGTTCGCCACAGGTGATCGAGCTCATCGGGGTTTGATGTGCATCAATGGAATCGTCGTCGCGGGTCGCACAACGGGGCGCGCACTCTTCCCGTCGAATAGCGGCGCACGTCGCGCCGTCTTCGCCCGTTTCCCAACCCCGATTGCCCCATGATTACGCCCCGTCGTCCGCGCCTGCCCGCGTTTCTGCTTTCACTTCTCGCTTTCGCCCCGGCGGCGCCCGCCGCGCCGATCGCCAACGCCCCCGTCGCAGGCCTGAACGTCACCTGGAACAAGACCTGGGTGCCGGCCACCTATTGGAACAACGCCGTCCTGGGCTGCGAGAAATGGTCCAACGACACGACCGCCGGCCTCGCGCGCGACGCGGACGGCTACCCGACGGCCTTCACGGCCGGCAACGTCAACCGCATCCCGGTTTTTAGCGGCAATGATTTCTACCCGAGCGGCGACTACGTTTTGAAATGGGACGGCGCCGGAGAACTTGAAGTGACGAGCAGCGCGGTCATCACGCTCCAGTCGAGTGCCGTCGGGCGGAAGGTTTACACGGTGCCCGTCGGACACGTGGCGGGATTCTTCATCCGCTGGATGACGTCGTCGGCGTCGCCCAACCACGTCAAAAACGTCCGGCTCTTTCTCCCCGGCGGCGAGAATTCCACGCAGATTACCTCGGCGCGCTTTCGCGCCGACTACGCGAAGGCCGAGATCGGCGTCATCCGCACGATGAACTGGGTGGGCACCAACTCGGACGAGAACCCCGACCTCGTCTGGGCCGACCGCACCAGGCCGACCGAGGCCCTGCAATATCCCCTCGCCTGGGAGCACGTCGTCACCGCCGCCAACGAACTCGGCAAGGACCTTTGGCTGAATGTGCCGCACAAGGTGGACGACGCCTACGTCACCCAGCTCGCCACCCTCGTGAGGAACAATCTCGCCGCCGGCCGCCGCGTCTGGGTCGAGCTGTCCAACGAGGTGTGGAACGTCGACAACAGCTACCCGCAGACCCCGTGGGTCGAGCAGAACGTCACCATCCCCGGCAATCCGACCGCGTCGCCGGATCAGAAATACGCCTACCGCTCCGTCCAGATTTTCGACCTCTTCGACGCGGTCTTCGCCGCCGGCGGCGCCAACCCGCGCGCCCGGGTGATCCGTGTGCTCGGCACGCAGACCACCGTGCCCTCGAAGGGCCTCGCCCGCCTCCAGCAGGCCGCCGGCAAGGCCGACGCCCTCGCCGGCACCACCTATTTCGGGAACGGCCAGACGACGCGCGACTGGATCATCAACAACTGGAACAACGGCGCGCTCACCCACGCGCAGCTGCTCGCCTACCTGAAGACCGTGATCGACGGCCTCGCCGCCAACGCATGGACGCAAAATGCCGCCAACGCCGCCGCCAACGGCGCCACCTGGGTCTGCTACGAGGGCAACGACCACGTCATCTCCGATTTCTACAAGCAGCCGCAAAACCGCACGATGAACGCCGAGCAGGACGCCTTTGTCGTCGCCTACAAGCAGACCCCGCTCTGCGCCGACGGCGTGCGCTACGCGCTCGATAAGTTCTCCGCGCTCGCCAACCACGGCACGCACGTCGGCTTCGTGGACTACTCGGCCGTCTCCGGCGGTTCCGCCTTCGGTTTCCGCGAATACATGGGCCAGACGCTCACTGGCACGGGGAGCGACGTGGGCCACCGTTGGCGCGTCTTTCAGGAGTGGATGGACGACCAGAGCAACGCCCCCGTCGCGCCCGCCTTCGCGACTCAGCCCGTGAGCCAGACCAAGAACGTCGGCCAGTCCGCGACGTTCTCCGTCGTCGTCACCGGCGATCCCGCGCCCGCGCTGCAATGGCGCAAGGGCGCGGCCAATATTTCCGGCGCCACCGGCACGAGCTACACCATCGCCAGCGTGGCGAGCGGCGACGCCGGCACCTACACCTGCGTCGCGACCAACCCCGCAGGCTCCGCCACGTCGGCGGGCGCCACGCTCACCGTCACCACCGCCACCGCGCCCGCGTTCACCACCCAGCCCGTCGCGCAGACCGCGACGGCGGGCGCCACGGTGACGTTCACTGTCGCCGCGACCGGCTCGCCCGCGCCCACGTTGCAATGGCGGGAAAACGGCGTCGCGATTTCCGGCGCGACCGGCACCACTTATTCTAATTAGCTTTCAAGTTTAGCCTAAAGAAGATAGCGCGGATGGATGGGACGACCACGAAAATCCGATACCGAGCTGGAAGATCAAGCGCGAGCGGCGGTGAAGAGCGCCACGA
>JBEANZ010000533.1:0-3645 GCA_041165185.1 Verrucomicrobiota bacterium
CCTCGAAGTCGGCGACGAGATGGCCGTCGGCGTCGATGCCGAGGAAATAGTTGCAGTCGAGATTCGAGCCGTCGGCCTCGCCGCGGCCCTTCGTGACGAGCGGGATGGCGGTGACGCCGCCCGTGCCGGTGTTGGCATTCGCGCCGACGCCCGTCTGGAAAAACCAGCACTCCAACGTGAACACACTGAGCCCGAGCTCGAGCGCGCGGCCCATCGTGACGTAGCTCGTCGTGCCGTTGAAAAACAACGCGGCGTCCTCGCCCGTCCAAAACGCGAAGTCATCGAGCGCGAGACCGTGTGCGGGGCCGGTGGCGGGCGAGTTGGAGAAACGAACCCACAACTCCTGACCCGGCGCCCACGCGAGGCCGGTGACGGTGGCGGTGCGAACGGTGCGGTTGGCGGCCGTGTTGCCGTTGAGCGACGCGGCGGTGGTTGTGGTGGCGGTTGCAGTGATCGGGCTCGTGAAGGTCGCGTTGGGAATCGCGGTCCAGGTGCCGGCGGAGAGCGCGGTGGCGCCGAGTTGGAAATCGACGGCGAGCGTCTGCGCCGTGGTGGCGGAGCTGCGGAACCACTGCTCGCCGACGTAGGTGAACGAGAAACGCGTGAGCGTGCGGCCGGTGCGGTTGATGAGCCGCACGCCGGCGCGCGCGGGTGCGCTCGGCGAGGCGCGCAAGCCGAGCGCACGATCCGCGGCGGCGGAGGTGCCGAAGCTGAAGAGGCCGGAGTTGGCGGCGACGGCGGGGTCGTCGAAATCCGCGGCCGTGCCGCCGAGCGTGCCGGCGGTGATGCCGTAGGACGCGCGGTCGGCATACCAGCCAGGGATGGTGACGTTGTCGGTCCACGGCTGGCCGGTGGCGTTGTTGGGCGCGAGGGCGAGGCGGTCGAAGTTTTGCACGTAGCCGCTGCCCGTGTAGGCGATCTGCGCGCGGGCGGAGGAGACGAATGCGAAGGCGGCGAGAAGAATAAAGGTGCGTCTCATGGGGAAGGGTTGAGTGCGACGCGGGCCTCAGTGGCGAGCGCGCGCAGAGCGGGTTGGCCGCGTTCCAAGTTCGGCAGTGCGTCGAGGTGCCGGAGCAAATCGCTCCACGCGGCGCGCGCTTCCGTGATGCGCTGTGCAGCGGTGAGCACTTGCGCGCGCCGCGCCATCCACGGCTCGCGGCGCGGAGCGCTGGCCTCGAGTGCGGCGATGCGCGTGAGCGCGGAGTCAGTGCGGCCGGCGGCGATTTCGAGATCGAGCGCGTGTCGCAGCAGCGCGGGATCGGGGCCGAGGAGGGCGATGGCGCGGGCGAGCGCTTCGATGGCTTCGTCACGTCGGCAGCACGCGACCAAGGCGTCGGCCGCTTCGCGCACGTGATCGGGATCGGGCGGCGAAGGGGATTTCAGCGCGGCGCGGAAATCGGCGAGCGCCGCCTCGGGGCCGTCGAGCACGGAAGTCGCGCGGGCGCGCAGCACGAGCGCGCGGGCGTGGCCGGGTTTCGTTTTGAGAAAACGATCCAGCGCGGCGCGGGCGGCGGCGGGGCGGGCGAGAGCAAGGTGTGCTTCGCCGCGGATGAGATCGGTGGGGAAGGCGGCGGGTTGAAATTCGTCCGCGGAGTCGGCGGCGCCGAGGGCGAGCGCCCAGTCCCCGTGGCGCGCGAAGAGTTCGGCGAGTTCGAAGTGCGCGCGGGCGTCGCAGGGCGAGCGCTCGATCGCGGCTGTGAGTTGCGCGATGCGTTCGTGAAACGAGCCATGAGCGCGCGCGGTCCCGGCGCACGCGAGCGTGAACACGAGGCCGCCCACGCCAAGGGGCGCGAGCAGCCGAAACACGAGGAGCGAAGCGATGCGAATTGGGGCGGCCATGCGGGCGCGCGGCGGGGCGGGTCCGAGACTTTCGGAACGCGCGGGCGCGTCAATCCCGCCGACGGGCGCGGAGGCGGGGTTGCGTTGCGTCGGGAACTTCGCGCGGTTCCCCGGTGCCGCGGCTCAACTCGCGCACACCTGCTACTGCTGCTGCTTCCGTTTCCCTTTTTTCGCGGCGGCCTCGGCCCCGGTCGCGTTCGCGGGCGGATCGGTGAGGGCGAGCTTTTTGGTTTCTTCCATGTGGCGTTCCCATTGCGCGGCGAGCTCGCGGACTTTCTCCGGACGCGCGGCGGCGAGGTTCTTCGACTCGGCGCGGTCGGTGGCGAGGTCGTAGAGTTCCCACGGGGCGTCTTTCAGCGCGACGAGTTTCCAGTCGCCGGCGCGGAGGGCGCGGTTGCCCTCGTGCTCCCACCAGAGGTAATCGTGCGGCACGGTCACGTCCTTCGCGAACGCCGGCACGAGGCTGCGGCCCGGCGACGGCGGCACGGCGTGGCCCTTGATCGCCGCGGGCTTGGTCGCGCCGGAGAGTTCGAGCAGCGTGGGGACAACGTCGATGAGGTGCGTGGGGGTGTGGCGCAGTTCGCCGCGCGCGGCGATGCCGGCGGGCCAGTGCGCGATGAGCGGCGTCGAGATGCCACCCTCGTGGACCCAGGTCTTGTGGCGGCGGAAGGGCGTGTTGCTCGCGCTCGACCAACCGGGGCCGAGACAGAGAAACGATTTCGCCGAGCCCATCGGCGCAGCCGGATCGTGGCCATCGCCGCGCACCATCATCTCGGCGCTCGCGCCGTTGTCGGAGCCGAAGAGGATGAGGGTGTTTTCGTAGGCGCCCATCGCCTTGAGCTGCGCGATCACGCGGCCGATTTCCTGGTCCATGCGATCGACCATCGCGGCGTGGATGGCCATTTTGGCGGCCTGAAATTTCTGCTGCGAAGGCGTGAGCGTGCTCCACGGCACGGGGCGGTTCACCTCGTCGGGGCCGAGCTTCGCGATGTCATCGGGAAAGGCGTAGGGCGGGCCGACGTCGCGCTCGAATGCCGCGGCAGGCTGCGTCGCGATGCCGGATTTTTTCTGCCGCGCGTAACGCTCGGCGGCCATCGTGTCCCAGCCGCGCACGTAGGTGTCGTTGTATTTCGCGATGTCGGCCGCGGGCGCATGCAGCGGGAAGTGCGGCGCGGTGAAGCAGAGGTAGTGATAAAACGGCCGCCCGGAAAATTTCTGGGCGTGCTCGCGCAGGTATTTGATCGCGTGCTCGGCCGTGGAGACGGTGACGTAGTAGTCGGGGGTCTGAGTGAGCGGACGTTCGTCGTCGGTGTTGCCAGGCGCCTTGAAAAAATTGCTCTGGCCGTTGGCTTCGAAGCTGTGATCGAAGGCGTTGCCGAGGGGGCGGCCGTCGATGTGCCACTTGCCACTGTGGTAATTTCGATAACCCGCCGTGCGCAAAAACTCGGTGATGAGCGGCGCCCACGCGGGGCGGATGCCGCGTGCACCGCCGCCGCTCGCGACGCCGGCGACGATGTCGCGCCGCACCTGCTGCGCGTAGTAGCCGGTGGTGATCGCGGCGCGCGAAGGCCAGCAGCGCGCGGTGTTGTAGGCGGAGGTAAAACGCAGCCCGCCGCGCGCGAGGGAGTCGAGATTGGGCGTCGCAATCTCGCCGCCGTAGCAGCCGAGATCGGAGTAGCCGAGATCGTCGGCGAGGATGACGAGGAAGTTGGGCGGGGCGGCGCGGAGAGATGCGACGAAGAAGAGAACACAAAAAATGGAGCGCATGGGAGGGAGCATTGGGGGTGAAAGGAGATCAATCGAGGT
>JBEANZ010000534.1:0-5727 GCA_041165185.1 Verrucomicrobiota bacterium
GACGGCGTAGATGACGTTTTTCTCCTCGCCGCCGCGGTTCTTGTGCGAGCCGGTGTTCACGTCGATGGCGATGAGGGCCTCGGTTTCGTCGATGATGATTTCGCCGCCCGACGGGAGCGGGACCTTGCGCTGGCCGGTCTGCTCGATCTGGCGCTCGATGTTGAATCGCTCGAAGATCGGGATGCTGTCCTTGTAGAGCGCGATTTTGCCGGCGGAGCGCTTGGAGATTTGGCCGACGAGTTTCTGCGTGCGCTCGTGGTCGTCCTTGGAGTCGATGAGCACGCGGTCGACTTCCTCGGTGAGGAAATCGCGGACGGTGCGCTCGACGAGATCGGGTTCCTGGTAGAGGCAGGCGGGGGCGCGGTCGCTCTTCATCTTGGCCTGGATACCCTCCCAGGTTTTCAGGAGCAGGTGGAGGTCGCGGACGAAGTAGCGGGATTTTTTGCCCTCGCCAGCGGTGCGGACGATGACGCCCACGCCCTCGGGGAGGGTGAGTTCATTGATGAGGGTGCGGAGGCGTTTGCGCTCGGCGGGGTCCTCGATCTTGCGGGAGATGCCGCAGCCGTCGGAAAACGGCGTGAGAATCAGGTAGCGGCCGGGGAGCGAGAGGTTCGTCGTGGTGCGCGGGCCCTTGGTGCCGATGGGGCCCTTGGTGACCTGGATGACGATCTCGGTCCCAGAGGGGTAGAGTTGGGGGATGTCCTTGACGGTGGGCTCGGCGGGGCGGTCGGGGGCGTTTTTCCGTTTGTTGACGCGCACGACCTCGACCGAGGAGTCGGTGGCGGCCGGGAGCATGTCCCAGTAGTGGAGAAACGCGTTCTTGGTGTAGCCGATATCGACGAAGGCGGCCTTGAGGCCCGGATCGAGGTTCTTGACGCGGCCCTTGTAGATGCCGCCGACCATGCGGCTGTCGGACTCGCGCTCGATCTCGAACTTCTCGAGGCGGCCGTCGACGAGGAGCGCGACGCGCTTCTCGAGGGGCTCGGAGTTGATGATGAGCTCGCGGTAGGAGCCTTTTTCCTTCTGGAAAACCGCGAGGATTTTCTGGAGCAGCGGGCGTTGCCGGGAACGCTGATCGGCGGCGGCCTTTAGCGCGGCGGCGTCGAGCCGCGTGGGCTCGGGGATGGCGGGGGGGTTGACGAGGTCTTCGTCATGCTGACGGAGGACGTCCTCGGGGGAGGGCGTGGGTTGCGATGTATCGCTCATGGTGGGTGTCGTGTGGTTTCACGGCGGCCCCCGCGGCTGGAGTCGTGGCGCAGGAAATCCCGGCAGAGCGGTCGATGGCGCGAAGAAGGGAGTTCATGCGAACTCCTTCCTGAAGCGCCAGACGCTCTGGACCAGTCCTTGCAGCAAGCAACAACTCAGCACAAAGGAGCCACCGTAGCTGATGAAGGGAAGTGGTATGCCCGTGATGGGCACCAGCCCGATGGTCATGGCGATGTTCACGAACACATGCACCGCGAACAGCACAGTCACGCCAACCGCGAGCAACATGCCCAAGCGGTCGCGCGCGTGCGACGCGATGCGAATGCCATTGAACAACACCACAGCAAACAGGCCGAGAACCGTGAGGCTTCCCAGAAAACCTTTTTCCTCGGCGATGACCGAGAAGATGAAATCGTTATGCGCGACGGAGCGCGGCAGGTAGCCGAGCTGCGCCTGCGTCCCGTCCGTCCAACCCTTGCCGAGCGCGCCGCCGCTGCCCACGGAGATGAGCGACTGGCGGCGGTTCCAACCCACGCCCATCGGGTCGATCTTGTCGGGGTCGACGAACGCCACGATGCGGTTGCGCTGGTAGTCGCGCAGCGGCACCCAGGAACCGGAGATGTTCTTGTCCTCGTGCACGTAGGGCGCGGGCGTGGCGAGCGACTCGACGTAGTTGCGGTAGCGCACCGTGTCCCACGCGACGATCCCCAGCCCGACCATGAACAGCCCCAGCGCGCCCACGAAGAATCGCGAGGACAACTTGGAGACGTAGAGCATGGAGAACACCATCGGGGGCAGGACAATCGCCGACTTCAGGTCGGGTTGTTTCATGATCAACAAGAGCGGCACCGCCACCGCAAGGGCCAATTTCCCGAGTTCGCCCAAACTCTGCCGCACCGAGCCGATTTTCGCGTGCACCAGAATCGTCGCGGTGATGAGGAGCACCGCGATCTTCGCCGGCTCGGAGGGCTGGATGGAAAACAGCCCGAAGTTCAGCCACCGCTGCGCGCCGCCGCTCTCGTGCCCGATGCCCGGCACGAGCACCAGCACCAGCGGGACCAGGCACAGCAGGTAAAACCAATGCGCCACGCTCAGCCAAAACCGATAGTCCACGAGCGACACCGCCGTGTAGATCCCGCCGCCGAGCGCGAGAAACACGAGCTGCTTGATCCAGTCGTTGTGCTCGCGCGGATAGTGCAGCACCGCCGAGTAGATAAACGCCACGCCGAACCCGCACAGCCCCAGCAGCGCGACCGGCGTGAGCAGATCCCACGACGTGCGCGTGTTCGGCTTGAACACGCTGAGGTAGTCGGCGGCGGCGAGTTTCACGGGGAGCGGAAAAAATATTCGGCGGTCCCCGCACTCACGCAGAACCCGCCGCGCTTGGCAACGCCGCCGCCGGTTCGCGCGCGCGCTCCAGCTCGTCCGCCGGCGACTCCGTGCTCGTCGCATGAGCCATCCCGAGCGCCGTCCAGAAAATCACCGCCCCCATCGGTCCCTCGAGCACGACGCCGAAACACCCGCTCACCAACAGCACCCACGCCACGCTCCACCACCCGAGCGCCGGCAGCGCCGCGTCGTCCGTGCGCACCCGCCGCGCCAGTCGCCACGTCGCCGCCGCCATCGCACCGACGATCCCCACGAGGATCAGGAGCCCCACCATCCCCATCCGCCCGAGCACGGTGAACACCACGCTGTGCGGGCTCCGCGCGCTGAAGTCCTCACCCAGATCGAGTTCGTAAGTTTTCACGAACCGGTCCGCCAAATCGTAGCCAAACCCCAGCCCGAACACCGGCCCGCCGTCGCGCGTCTCCTCCGCCACGGACCGCCACCACGCGAGGCGGAAGCGGTTGTTGTCGCCGACGTAGCGGCGCTCGTCGGTCGTGTAGCGGCCCGTCCCCGAAAAATCCGCCATCGACGCCACGTGCTCGTAGAGCCCGTAGAGCCGCGACTGGCGGAAATCGTCCCCGCGCGCCACCGCGACGATCGCGATCACCGCGAGCGCGAGCGGCGCGGCGAGCGCCTGAAGTTTCCACGGCCCCCACCGCCGCGCCACCGCCCACCACGCGCCCGTCACCAGCAACCCCATGATCGCCGCGCGCGACGACGCGATCGTGAACGCGAGCCCGTAGCCCGCGAGTCCGACCCCCGCGCGCACGACCGCCGGCCACGGCGTCGTCGCGATCAGGAAAAAACCGGCGAAGAAAAACGCCGCCACCAAGTCCTCCTTGTAATAGATGAGCGGCGCGCCGCGCACCTGGAGCGTGCCGAGGAAAAATTCCGGGAACCGCGCCGCCAGGAAAAACGTCACGGGCAACACCGCCACCGCTCCCACCAGCGCCGTGCGCAGCAGCCGCGCCGACGGCGCGTGCGCCGCGAGCCCCTGCGCGACGAAGAAAAACAACGCGTAGTAAATCGTCGCGAAATCCCGCAGCGCCATCGCGCCGTGCGCGCGCAAATCCGGCCACAGCCGCGCCGCCCCGACGATGAGCCACGCCAACACGGCCAGGTTCAGCGCGTCGCGGCGCACCGCCGCCCCGTCCCGACGCGCCATCCGCAACAGCGTCGCCGCCAACCCCATCGCGAGCGCCGCCTCCGCCGGCAGCAGCGGCAGTTGCGAGGAAAACGAAAGCTGCGCAAAGCCCCGGTTCGCCAGCACGTAGCCGACCAGCACCGCCGCCAGCCCCCAAGCCTCCGGCCGCGGCCCACCGATCCATTCGAGCGCGAGCCACGCGATCACGGCGACGGCGGCGGCGGCCAGCGTGTAATTTTCCTGCGCAATGCCCCACGCGCCGACGACAGCCAGCGCAGAGCCGAGCGCGCCGACGAGCCAGAGTTGCAGCCGGGGATTCATCGGCGCGCCTCCACGCGTGCGAGCGCCGCGCGACACTCCGCCTCCACCGCATCGACGCTCCAGCGCGCCATGCACGCGTGCGGTTCCGCCGCGTTGCCGCAGCGCATCGCGGCAAACACTCCCCGGTCGCACGGCAGACACACGAGACCGGGCGTGCGCAACAGCCGCGTGTTTTCCGCGCGCCACGCCGGATCCCACATCGGTGACGACGGCCCGCAAACGATCACGCTCGGCGTGCCGATCGCGTTGGCGATGTGCATCGGGCCGGAGTTGTTGCCTATGAACAACCCCGCGCTCGCGAGCAATTCCGCCAACGCGCGGAGATCTCCGGCGGCCTGGCGCCGCACGCGCGACGCCAACGCTGCCCCACGCGTCTCCGGCGCATCGATCCACACGACGTCGCGCTCGGCCGCGAGCCGTGCCGCCAACTCCGCGAACCGCGCCAGCGGCCACCGCGTGTAGTCCCAATTCGATCCGGCGTGTATCACCACGCGCCGTCCGTCACGCGCCACGCCGCCCGTGAGGTGTCCGAGATCCGGCGCCGGCGGATCGGCGGGCCAGTCGGCGGCGCCGCCCAGATCGGCCACGAGCGCGCGCGCCGTTTCCCAATTCCACCGCGCCACGCTCCACTCCGATTGCACCGCGATCTCGCGCGTCAGCGTCCCCCGCAGCCGAATCCGCAGGCCGGCCGCGCCGACGCGCACGCGTCCGCCCGCGAGCCGCGCGAGCCCGTGCGCCACGCTCGTCTGATCGTAGCTCACGAGGGCGGCGTCGAACCGCTGCGCGCGCAGGCGCCTCACCCAGCGGAGAAAAATCCACGGCCGCCGCCACGCGCGCTTCAAATCGTCGGGCCGCACCGTGATCAACCGCTCGCGCGGCACGGCCGCCGCGTAGAGATCGGCCACGTGCGGCGCGGTCACGACGGTGAGCCGCCAGTCGGGCCGGAGCCGGCGCAACGCCTGCACGACCGGGAGAAACACGACGTTGTCGCCGAGGTGGTTGACCTTGAAAATCGCGAGATGCACGGGGCGCGGGAGCCTAGCGTTTGGCGTCGGCCGCGGGGCGCGTCGATAGATTCCGCGCCGCCCGCCACGCCGCGATCGCGAGCAGCGGCAGTAGCGCCAACGCGGTCCCCGCCGCCAGCGCGGCGACGACGCCCGTGCCCCCGAACGCCGCGCCGAGCCCGACCATGCCCGCGATCGTCAACGCGTGCCCCACCGCGATTCGCATCGCGATGGGCTGGAGCCGCCCGAGCCCGAGCAGAAACCACGCAAACGCCTGCGCCACCATCGCCAGCGCGATCCCGCCCGCCGTGAGCCAGACGAAACCCGCGGTGAGCGCCGGCGCTTCCGCCCCGAGCCAGCGCGGCAAGATCCACGGCACCAGCGCCGCGATCCCCGCGACCGCCGCCGCGGCGCCAAGCGTCAGCGTGATCGAAATCCGAAACGACCGGCGCAACCACGCCGCGTCGCCGCGCGTGGCCGCCTCCGCATACGCCGGCCACAGCGGCCCGAGCAGCAGCGCGTGGCCCTGTTGCACCGCGCCAAACAGCCGCTGCAAGATCGCAAACGCCGCGCTCGCCTCGAAGCCGCCGAACCGCACGAGCGCGCCGGGCGTCACCGCCTGCAAGAGCGCGCCCGCCAAATTCGGCGCGGCAAACGGCTAGA
>JBEANZ010000535.1:0-4021 GCA_041165185.1 Verrucomicrobiota bacterium
GCGCAGCCGGGCGTAGGCGGGCTGATCGGCTTCGAGCGCGGTGGTCGTCGCGCCGGGCAACGCGAGCGCACCGGGCAGGTGGCCGCCGGGGCCGATCCAATCGTGGCCGCCGGCATCCACGAGCGCGACAAGGCCGGCGGTGGCGCGGTCGACGATCCAATCGAGATCGGTGGTGCGGATGCGCCACGCGGGTGCGCCCGCGTGTTGGACGGCGCTCACGACGACGGGCGCCGCAGGCGCGGCGGTCGCGGCGGCGAAGGCGCGCGGACCCGGAAAAGCCAAACCGAGCGCGGACGCGAGCAAGAGCAGCAGCCGGGGCCGGGTCATGGGGCGACCGGGCGCGGCGGCGGCGGGGCGGCGGCGCGGCGTTGGAAATAGTGGTAGTCGGCCTCGTTGCCCACGGCGGAGTCGATCATCAGGTCGAGGCGGCGCGGCGCGGCGGGGTTGGTCCCGGCGTAGGCGGTGGCGAGGCGGTGATTGGCGGCGATGAGGACATCCTGTTGCGCGATGTTCTGGCTGGAGCGGCGGAGGGCGCGTTGCAGCGCGGTGCGCGCGGTCTCGCGCAGGGCGGGATTCATCGCGGCCGCGAAGGCGTCGACGCCGCCGGTTTCGGAGTAGAGCAGGTGCTGGTGGTGTTCGAAGAGCGCGCGAAATTCGAAGTGGTTGAAATGATGCGCGGGGCCGCCGGCGTAGCCCTCGGTGCGGGGGAGAAAGACCTCGGTGTCGGGCCGGGCGCGGGCACCGACGATGCACGGCATCCAGCCGCTGAGCCGGGCGAAGCGCTCGTTGGCGGCGTGCGAGGTGAGGTAGCGCAGGAAATCCACGGCGCGGGCGCGCTGCGCGGCGGGGTGGTAGTTCACGACGCCGAAGGTGGCGCCGGGCGCGAGGTCGAGTTCGCTGCGCGGGCCGTCGACGAACCGGCCGTAGACGGGATCGTCGGGGCCGGGGAGCGGGAGGGGAAAGACCGCCAGCTCGAAGGCGTCGGCGATGAGCGCGCGAAAGTTGGCGATCTCCGGGGCACCGGCGACCGTGAGCAGCGCGCGCTGCTGGCTGAAGAGAAACAGCGCGTCCTCGCGGCGCTGCTGGGTGAAGCCGGGCTGCTGGAGGCGGCCGAAATGGCGCAGCAATTCGAGCCCGCTGCGCAGCGCGGGGGTCGCGTAGTCCACGCGGCCGTCGAGCAGGTTGGCGAGGGCGTTGAGGTTGCTGGCCTGGATCTCGCCGCGGGGCAGCCACGCGGGATCGTGGCCGAGGCGCTGGGTCTGGTGGGAAAAGACCAGGTCGAAAAACGGCGGGCTGCCGGCGGCGGTGCCCGCCCCGTAGCCGGCCATCGGCACGAGGGCCTCGCCGGTGGCGGCGGCGTGCGCGCGGGCGGCCGCGCAGAGGGCGTTGAACTCGGCAAAGGTGCGCGGGATGCCGGCGGGCCCGAGCCGCGCACGCAGCGCGGTGTGGGCGTCGGCGGCAAGGATGCGCGCGATGAGTCGGCGGTTGGCGAAGACGCGGAGCGTCTGGGTGGAGAGCGGGACGGCGTAGTGGCCGGCGAGGCGGAAGTTGAAGCCGGCCTGCTCCAGCCCGTCGAGAAACGTGTCGCGCCACCGGACGCCGTCGAGGGGCGTGCCGGCGTTCCACGGGTTGGGCTCGTCGATGAATTCGGCGAGCGGCACGAAATACTGGCCGGTGAGCGTGTCGTCCTCCTGCGGCGTGAGCATGACGAGGTCGGGCGCGGTGCCGCCGACGAGCTGCGTGCGGAGCCACTGGCGGTAGGCGCGCTCGGGCACGTCGAGCAGCTCGATCCGCACGGGATCGCCGGCGGCGGCGCGGGCCCGTTCGTAGTCGCGCGCGAGCGCGGTGAACGCCTCGCGCACGCCGACGTGCAGCAGGGAATGGCCGAGCCGGATCGTGGCGACGGCGGGAGCCCGCGCGACGGGGGCGCGCGAAAACCCGGCCCAGGCGGCGAGGCCGAGGACGGTGACCAGGAGGGCGGCGAGCCCGAGGCGGCGGGGCGGGGGCATGGCGTCAGTCACGCAGGCGATCCAGCTGGTCGGCGTAGAAACGCCGCTGTTGGTGGCGGGGAAATTCCGCGAGGTAGCGCTCGAGCGCGGCGATCTGCAGCGGGCGGTCGCGGAGGCCCTCGGCGAGCAGCGCGATGCGGAGGAGCGTGACGACGCGCTGGTCGGTGCGGGTGAAGCGGAGCGCGTCCACCTCCTGCGTTAATCCGAGCGCGGCGGCGTCGGAGCCGTCGCCGCGCAAGAGTGCGAGGGAGAGGTTGCGGAGGAAATTGCGCCGGAGAGCGGGGTCGGTGATCGCGCGGCCGCGGGCCTGCCAGGTGAGCACGCGCGGCTCGACGCCGACGGGGGAGAAATCGCGAAACAGCCCGATGAGGCTGGCCTCGACGACGGCGTATTGGCCGAAGTAGTGCGCGGGATATTCCTCCGCGAGGGATTCGTAGATTGCCAGCGCGGCGGGCAGATCGGGCCGGGGCAGATGGCGGTGGAAGAGCCGCGCGAGATAGAAACGGGCCGCGAGACCGAGGTCGTCGGCGGGGGCGACGGCGGCGGCGCCCTCGAGGTGCGCGCGCGCCTCCGCGAGCCGGCGGTCCGTCTTGGGCGAGAGGTTGAGCAACGTGAGGCCGAGGCCGTAGCGGGCCTCGCGCGCGGTCGGGCCCGCGTCGGCCAGATGCGAACGGAAGATCGCCTCGGCCTCGCCGAGCCGGAGGAGCGAGGCGAGTTGCCAGGCGGCCTCCAGCGAGGACGAGCCCGGCGCGGGGCGCGCGAGCGGGGCGAGGGCGAGGGTCAGCAGCACGAAGAGCGGGGGCGGGAGCTTCATGGGGCGAGTCGGGCGGGACTCGACAGCATGAGCGCGCGGGCGGCAACAATAAGCCCCGGCCTTGCGGGGGCCGGGGCGATGACGGGCGGGCGTCCGGGGCTCAGTTGATCTTGTAGTAGCCGACGCGGATGCGGCCGGGAGGCGAGCCGGGCTTGGTGGCGACGAACATGAGGCGGCTCGTGGCGGCGACGTTGATCGGGCCGGTGTAGAGCGTCATGCCGTTGGCTCCCGCGCCGCCAGGCGTGACGAAGGCGAACTCGGAGGGATTGGACGGCTCGCCGGGCGAACCGTCCCAGGTGCCGACCTTGTAGTAGATCGACGCGCCGGTGACGCCGGGCAGGGAGGCGGAGACGAGCCGCGCGCCAGTGTAGGCGCCGGGTTCGACGCTCAGCGTCACGAGCGGGAGGAGGGCGGCCTCGGTGGCGCTCGCGATCAGCGCGGCGCCCTGCGGCGTGGTCGAGAGCTTGCCTGTGTCGTCGCTGGTGAGGCCGTCGTCATCGGCGTCATAGTAGAGGGCGTTGGGGCCGACGAGGAGGATGCGCGACTTGTCCTGCGGCTCGAAATTGGGATCGTCGAGATCGTTGGCCCAGTTGTTGAAGGCGGCGGTCTTGTAGCCGCGGATGGTGAGGTTGCGGACGTAGATCGGCGCGCGGATATCCCAGTCGAAGAAGTGGTCGATGAGGTTGAAGCAGTCGATGGCGACGCGGTTGCTGGGCAGCGAGGGGTGACGGATGAAGCGCACGTTGGTCAGCTCGAGGTTGCGGCCGTATTCGAGGACGAAGGCGCCGCCGCTCGTGTTGAGCGAGGTGTGGTTGGAGACGATGTTGCGGGTCGGGCCGATGCCGCGGATCTCGACATCGGTGAAGCCGAGGGCGTTGCCGCAGGCGTAGTCGAGGTTGCCGTCGTAGAGGAAGGGCACGTCGCGCACGACGATCTCGTCGAGGCCGCCGCCCATGTAGGGCTCGCGGAAATTCGCGGTCTTCATGAGGGCGCGGGAGATGAGGACGGGGGCGCGGGTGACGACGGCGTAGCCGGGGCCGCGCATGGAGATGGCGACGTTGTTCTTGAACGCGACTGAGCCGGACTGGCCCCAGAAGCCGATGCCGATGTGGCCGAAGTCGTGGTTGTTCTGCCGGCCGGAGGATTTCTCGCCGGCGGGGAACGTGGCGGTGGTGTTGTCGCCGCGCGAGAAGATGGC
>JBEANZ010000536.1:0-7406 GCA_041165185.1 Verrucomicrobiota bacterium
GAACTCGGACGGATCTTCGAGGTGTCGGTGATTTCGTTTCGTGAGAACTACCTCTACACGCCGCTCGGACGGGAGGAGTTCATCGGCCAGTATCGCGCGCTCCAGGCGAAGGTGCGGCCGGAGTTTGTGCTGCTGGCCGAGCAGGCCGGCCGGCCGATCGGCTATGTGTTCGCGATTCCCGACTACGCGGAGGCGCAGCGCGGCGCGCCGGTGACGACGCTGATCGTGAAAACGCTGGCGGTGCTGCCGGGCCGCGCGTGCGCGGGGCTCGGGGCGCTGCTGCTCGCGGAGGTCCACGCGGCGGCGGCGCGGAGCGGCTTCCGCCGCGCGATCCACGCGCTGATGCACGAGTCGAACCGCTCGCGCAACCTGAGCGCGCACTACGCGCGCACGATCCGGCGCTACACGCTCTTCTCGCGCCGCCTCGCGCCATGACGATCGACGGCATCCTGCGCGCGCAGGCGCGCACGCGGCCGGACGCACTCGCGATCGTCGATGCGAGCGGCGGCGCGGGGCGCGAGCGGCGGCTGACGTTTGCCGAGCTGGAACGCGAAGTCGCAGCGGCGGCGGCGTGGCTGGAGGCGGAGGGGATGACGAAAGGGCACGCGGCGCTGGTGTTCGTGCCGATGTCGGCGGACCTCTACGTCGCGTTACTCGCAATGTTTCGCCTCGGAGTCGTTGCGCTGTTTCTCGATCCCTCGGCGGGGCGGAAGCACCTCGAACAATGCTGCGCGCGCTGGGCGCCCGATGCGCTCGTCGCGATCCCGCGCGCGCACTGGCTGCGTGTGGTGTCGGGCGCGCTGCGGCGAATTCCGCTGAAAGTAGCGGTGGGCGGCTGGGCGCTCGGCGCGCGGCGGTGGCTGGGTGCGGCGAGTGAAAAGGACGCGACGCCCGTCGTGATCGCGGACGGTGATCCGGCGCTGGTGACCTTTACGAGTGGCAGCACAGGCGTGCCGAAGGGGACGGTGCGCACGCATGGGTTTCTCGTCGCGCAGCACGCCGTGCTCGCGCCCGGCATCGCGCTCGAAGCGGGCGAGGTCGATCTCGCGACACTGCCGATTTTCACGCTGGCGAACCTGGCGTCGGGCGTGACGACGGTGATTCCCGAGGCGGATTTGCGGCGGCCGGGGGCGGTCGAGGGCGGGGGTGTTTTCGAGCAGATCGAGCGGTTCGGTGTGACGCGCATCACGGCGTCGCCGGCGTTTTTCGAGCGGTTGATCGCGCACGGGTGCGAGACGGGGAAACGGTTGCCGCAGCTGACGAAGCTGCACACGGGGGGCGCGCCGGTGTTCCCGCGCGTGCTCGACGGCCTCGCGCAACTCGCGCCGCGTGCGCGCGTCGTGGCGGTCTATGGCTCGACGGAGGCGGAGCCGATCGCGCACGTCGCGGCGGAGGAACTGTCGGACGACGATCGTGCGGCGATGCGCGCGGGCCACGGCCTGCCAGCCGGCGAGCCCGTGCCGGAAGTGCGGCTCGTGGTGCTGCGCGACCGGTGGGGCGAGCCGCGCGGGCGCATGACGGCGGCGGAGCTGGCGGCGGAGCGCGTCACGGCGGGCGAGCCGGGGGAAATCGTGGTGGCCGGCGCGCACGTGTTGAAAGGCTACCTCGGTGGCGTGGGCGATGCGGAGACAAAATTTTCGGTGGAAGGCGAGGTGTGGCACCGCACGGGCGACGCGGGCCGCCTCGACGTGTGCGGTCGCCTGTGGCTGCTCGGCCGCTGCGCCGCGCGGATCACGGATGCGCGTGGGACGCTCTATCCCTTCGGCGTCGAGTGCGTGGCGATGACGTTTTTCGAGGTGCGCCGCGCCGCCGCGATCGCGCACGCGGGCCGGCGCGTGCTCGTGGTCGAGGCCGACGCGAGCGGCGGTCTCGCGGAGCGGTTGGGCGCGGCGACGGCGTGGGCGGCGATCGACGAGGTGCGCTGCGTGGCCGCGCTGCCGGTGGACAAACGCCACAACGCGAAGATCGATTATCCGGCGCTGCGGCGGATGCTGGGCGGATAGCGTGTGCGGGACTACCGAGCGGCGTGCGCGAGGACGAAGGCGAGGAGTTCGGGGGAGCGGAAGAAGCCCTCCCACAGGCTGTGGCCTTGGCCGGCGGGGATGATGAGTTCCATCGGGCCGCCGAGGGTGTGGTAGCGGTCGCGGAGGAGGGCGCTGTTGAGGTCAAGGGGGACGAGTTTGTCGGCGTCGCCGTGGATCGCGAAGAGCGGGATGCGCGCGGCGGCGAGGCTGGCGAGGCGGTCGATGGGGTTGTGGTGCGCGAGCGTGGCGGTGAGTTTCTCGAGGGTGAGGGCGTAGGCGGGGGCGGCTTTCGCGAGGCCGGGATAGCTCGCGAGGTTGCACAC
Source organism: Verrucomicrobiota bacterium (assembly GCA_041165185.1). Classification (GTDB taxonomy): domain Bacteria; phylum Verrucomicrobiota; class Verrucomicrobiia; order Opitutales; family Opitutaceae; genus JBEANZ01. The sequence continues at coordinate 2,348 of JBEANZ010000536.1, forward strand.
GGGATAGATACCGGCGAAGGCGGCGACGCGTGTCGGATTTTCGACGGCCCAGTTGAGCAACTGGAGGCCGCCGCGGCTGCGGCCGAGGAGGACGGGCTTCGTCGAGTAGCCGCGCGCGGTGGTCAGTTCGGCGTGGAGCGCGGAGAAAATTTCGCACCCGGCGGGGCTGCCGTAGGATTCGCCGGCGTCGATGCCGGCGATGGCGATGCCGGCGGCGAGGAATTGTTCGAACATCCATTTCTCCGCGTCGTCGGGGTAGCGCGGCAGCGTGGGCGCATACCATACCCACGGCTTGGATTTTTCAGCGGCGGTCGCGGGGGCGGGAATCAGAAACGCGGCGTGACCGGCGACGGTGAAGATTTCGCCGGGCAGCGGGAGGAATTTCTGCGGAGCGGAGGTCGTGGCGGGGTTCGCGGGAGAGGGCGCGTCCGTGGCTCGTTGGGTTTGGGCAGGTGAGAGTGCGGATGCCGGGGCGGGGGCGGGCGCCGGTGGGGACGAGGACGCTGGTGTTGGCGACGACGCAGTTGGAGTTACGGCGGCGTGCGGGACGACGGCGGCTGAGTTCGCTGGGGCGGCGAGCACGACGGCGGCGAGTTGGTGCGGGGCGGCGCCCATTTTTGCGCGGCGGCCGTCGGTGCTTTTGGCGACAAGGCCGGCGGCCATCAGCGCGGTGGCGTCGCGCAGGCGCGCGTCGGCGGGGAAGAGTGCGGCGAGCGTCTGCAACTCGGGCAACGCCTCGACGGTGTGGCCCATCGCGTCGAATTCATCGAGCAGCGCGCGGACGGCGGGGCGCGCGATGGTGAGGACTTCGGCGCGCTCGGCGGCGCGGGCGGCGGGCAGCGCGGCGGCGAGATCGGCGAGGGCGCGGAGGAGGATGAGGTGGTAAACGGTGCGGGCGTTGTGGGCGTCGAGCCAGCGGCCGTTGGGCGCCTGGCCGGGCGCGACGCCGACGCGGAATTTTCGCAGCGCGGCGTCGAGGAAACGCGCCTCGCCGGTCGCGCCGAACGCGTGCGCGAACAGCGAGACGGAGAAGGCGTTGTAGTTGAAGTTGGCGCAGCACGGCTCGCCGAGCGCCCACGCGGCGGCGCGGAGACCGGCGTGCGTCCACGCGGCTTCACCGTGGAGCCGGCCGGCGCGGAGCAGCGCGACGCCGCAGACGCCGGTGTCGAATTGCGAGCCGCCCTCGGGATCGGGCGAGAGGATCCAGCCGGCGCGCACCTCGATCTGGCCGGCGGCGAGCTGGCGCTCGGTCATCGCGCCGAAGCGGAGATTTTTTCCGCGCAGATCGGGAAACGGAAAATGGCCGGCGGGTTGCTGGAGATCGGTGAGGATTTTCGCGAGGGCGCGGGCGAGGCGGTCGAGCTCGGGGAGGCGCGACGGCTCGTGCGTGGCGGCGAAGGGTCGAATGGTCGTCGTGGCGTCGAGCAGGTAGGCGTAGAAACGCAGCATCTGATCGGGCGCGGGTTTGCCGGCGAGCAGCGGACGGACGCGCGGGGCCTCGGCGTCGAGCGCCGCGAAAAACAACCGCGTGGCCTCGGCTTCGCTTGTCGCGCGCGGGGCGGGGCGAGCGCCGGCGCGGCGCCCATCGGGCACGCCGGCTTGATCGCCGAGCACGGTGAGCAGCTCGGCGGTGACGGCGCGGACCGAAGCGGGGTCGTCGGCGCGCATCGCGGCGGCGAGGCGCGGGCCGAGCGGCTTCGCGCGCGCGAGCATTTCCGGCGTGGGGTGAAACAACGGCTGGCCCGCCATCGACCAGCCGCCGGGATCGAGGCCGACTTTGGTTTCGAGCGCGCGGAGTTGCGCGTCGGGCGCGGGATCGGCGGACGCGGCGCGCGTGGCGGCGAGGATTTTTTTGCCGGTGCGTTCGACTTCGGCGGCGAGGGCGGGGTCGTTGCGCTCGCGCGCGAGTTGGAGGGCGACGCGCAGGCGCGCCTCGGCGTCGGCGGGAGAGAAAGGGGCGGCGGCGGCCTGGCCGGATGTCGCGAGGAGGAGAAACGCGAGGAACAAAACGGCGGGGCGCATGGGAGGAGAAGAAGTGTGAGGGCCGGACAATTACGAGGTAGGAGCCCGCTTGCGGGCGATTTCGCGGAGCGGCCGCTCGGCGGCGCGAAGGTCGGCTCGCTGGCGCTCGCCGCTACCGTAGGCCATCGCGCGCGAGCGCGCTCCTACCGCAGATCGCGGACGCCGTTTTTCAGGAGCATGAGTTGTTTCACCTCGGCGTCGGTGAGCGCGCGATCGAAGACGGCGAGGTCGTCGAGGTGGCCGACGTAGGCGGCGCCGAGGACGAGTTGGGCGGCGTCGGGTTTCCAGCCGAAGGTGAGGTCCCAGTTTTCGATCGCGCCTTGGAGCTGGCCGTTGAGCCAGAGGCGGCCGGCGGCTTTCGCGGATTTGTTGTTGAGGTTCTCGAGGGTGAAGACGGCGTGCGTCCACGCGGTGCGCGAGAACGGCGCGCGCGCGACCTGCACCATCGGGCGCTTGTCGAACGCGAGGTCGCCCCACTGCACATTGGTGGGATTCCAGATTTCGAAGAGCGGGCGGATGGCGAACCGAAAGAATCGCGGCGTCTCGTCCTTGGACCATTCGAGAAAGATGAAGCCCTTCTTGCTGTCGTCGCCGACGATCTGCACGGGGTCGCAGTAGCCGGGCTCGAGGTCCTTGTCGGGATCGAGGCGGAGCCAGACGGAGACGGTGGCGGACCAGCCGGTGGCATTGTAGCCGAGGGCGCCGCCGTCCTGGAAGAGCGGGCGCGTGTTGCCCTTTTTGGGGAAATGCAGCGCGCCGCCGAAGCGGCCGTCGCCGGGGGCGAGCTTGAGTTCGTCATTGAGCGCGGCGGGGACGAGGCCGGTCTTGGTGCGCACGTAGCACGCGCGATCGCCGCGCGAAAAATCGGCGTCGAGGCCGGCGTCGAACGACGCGTGAAACGTGAGCGCGCGGGCGAGCGCGGCGTTGTCCGGCGCGGGCGCGGCGGCGGCAGCCGCGAGCGTGGCGGTGAGCGCGACGAAGAGGAGGGTGGCGAGGTGGAGCGGGCGGGATTTCATGGGGAAAATGAAAACGACTCAGCGGGGCGTGAGCTTTGCGACGTCGGCGGCGGAGAGCGCGCGGTTGAAAAATGCGATCTCGTCGAGGCGGCCTTCCCAACTGGAGTCGCCGTCGCTGCGGCCGCCGAAGAAAAAGTGATCTGCGGCGGGCGCGCGCGGCGCGGCGGTGCGCGTCTCGAGTTCGAGCTGGCCGTTGAGGTAGAGGCGCACGGCGGCGCCGTCGCGCACGAGCACGACGTGTTGCCACGTCCAGCGCGGAATTTCGGTGCGGCCGGCGACGGTGGCGGCGGCGGGGTTGGCGCCGGTGAAGAAGATCAGTTTGCCCGCGTGCGCGGAGGCGCCGCCGACGCCGAGGTGATCGCCGTGCGCGGCGAGGCCGTGGTCGGGGCCGCGCGAGAAGAGCCAGCCGCTCGTCGCGCGGGCGGGGGTGGGCAGGCCGTTCCAGAGCCACAGCGAAACGGAGTAGCGATCGGCGACGCCCTCGAGGCGCGCGCGGAGCCGGCCGCCGGCAAAATGCGGCGCGCGGTTCGGCGCGTCGGCCGCGCAGAATTCGGCGGAGCGCGGGCCTTCGAGGTAAAATGTGATGCCGGGTTCGTAGGTGGCGTCGCGGCCGTGGCCGGTGGCGTCGGCGGCGGGCGGGCCGGTGAATTCGTTGAGCCGCCAATAGGCGAAGGGTTTCGCGTCGAGCACGGCGCGGGCGGCGGGGCCGGCGGCGAGTTGCCACGGGCGGCGCGGGCGGCCGGTGACGTTTTCGAGGAGGGTGATCGCGGCTTCGGCGATTTTGGGTTCGGCCTGGATTTCGAGGCCGGCGGAGCGGGCGGCCCAGGTGTTGTAGCCGCCGAACGCGTGCTGCTCGGGCGGCGGGATGTAGCCGTCGCCGCCGTTAGCGAGCTCGCTCCCCATCGTCTGGCGGAGCGGGCTCGCGGCCTTGATTTTCAGGCCGGTGACGGCGTAGGTCTCGGTGGGCGTGGTGGCGATCGCGATGTCGCCGAGGCGGAGGGCCTGCACGACGACCTCGGTGCGTTGCGCCTCGTGGAGGAAAATCTGCTCGCGGGCGTAGATTTCGGGCTGCGTTTTCACGGGGCGGTTGCCCGTCTCCTGCACGACGCGGCGCGCCCACTCGAGGCGTTGCGCGTCGGGCACGCGGTAGTCGAGCGTCATCCGGCGCTCGGCCATCGCGAGGTCGAGGTCGGCGCGGTGGCGGATGCCGGCGAGGGCTTTCACCGCGAGGGCGACGAGGCCGTCGGCGTATTCCTGGATGGTGGGCTTGGGGCGGTCTTTCTCGGGGATGCGGTAATCGGTGCGGTAGATGTCGCCGCTGCAGCCGTGCCCCATGATGCCGACAAATGCGGGTTTGCCCGCGGGCGCGGCGGCGGCGAGGCGCGTCTTCAGGCCCTCGGCGAACAGGCCGAAGTAGTCGGCGCTGATGTCGCGGTCGCTGAAGTAGTGCATCGAGAAATTGCCGAGCACGGCGAGCGGGCGGCCGTCGCGCGCCTGGATGGAGAGGAGCGTGAGGTCCGGGTCCTCGGGGCCGGCCTCGCCGGTGACGTCGTCGAGGTTGCGCGCGGCGTGCATGTTGGCGCGCACGGTTTTGTTGCCGAACGGATCCTCGGCGAGGCGGTCGGGGCGGCGGATCCATTGGCGCGTGGCGTTGAAGGCGTCGGCGTCGGCCTTGGCCCAGCCGGCTTGCGCGGGCTCGAGGTGGGCCTGCGCGGCGGCGATGGCCTCGACGAGTTTCTCGCGGAGCAGCGGCACGTAGCGCGGATCGGCGTCGGTGCCGAGGCAGCCCATCGAGGCGGGCGCGCTGTGGGCGTGCGTGGCGGAAATCAAAATGCGATCGCGCGGGATGCCGGTGCGCGCGGCGGCGAGGGCCTTGGCCTCGTCGAGGAGCGGGCGGCCCATCATGCAACTGTCGACGACGACGAGGGCGAGTTGCAGGCGGTCGTCAGCGAGGACGAGGGCGCGGGCGTGGACGCGGGTGTTTACCGTGTCGACGGAGCGGCTGACCATGGAGCCGTTGA
>JBEANZ010000537.1:0-4671 GCA_041165185.1 Verrucomicrobiota bacterium
CAACTTCTGTAATTTTCACGCATGCCCGCCGAAATCGCCGTCAAACAACGCTACGCCGCCGCCGCCAAAACCCCCGAGACCGCGCTCTGCTGCCCGGTCGACTACGACCGCCGCTACCTCGCAATCATCCCCGCTGAAGTCATCGAAAAAGATTACGGCTGCGGCGATCCGTCGCGTTACGTGAAGCCCGGCGAGACCGTCCTCGACCTCGGCAGCGGCACGGGAAAAATTTGTTTCATCGCCGCGCAGGTCGTCGGGCCGCAGGGCCGCGTGATCGGCGTGGACATGACCGACGAGATGCTCGAGGTCGCCCGCCGCAACGCACCGATCGTCGCGGAGCGCCTCGGCTACGCCAACGTCGAGTTTCGCAAGGGCCGCATCCAGGACCTCGCGCTCGACCTCGAGAAACTCGATCGCGAGTTGAAGGCGCACCCGATTGCCGACGCCGCGTCGTTTCTCGCCGCCGAGGAGCTGGCCGCCGAACTGCGCGTGCGCGCGCCGCTCGTCGCGACGGAGGCGGTCGATGTCGTCGTCTCCAACTGCGTGCTCAACCTCGTCGAGCCCCGCGCGAAGCGGACGCTGTTCGAGGAAATTTTCCGCGTGCTGCGCAAAGGCGGACGCGCCGTCATCTCCGACATCGTGGCCGACGAGCCCGTGCCGGAGGCGTTGCAGCAAAACCCAGAGCTGTGGAGCGGTTGCATCAGCGGTGCGCTCACCGAGGAGGAATTTCTGCGCGCGTTTGCCGACGCCGGTTTCCACGGCATCCAGATTCTCAAGCGCGACGCCGCCCCGTGGCGCACCGTCGAAGGCATCGAGTTTCGCTCCGTCACCGTGCAGGCGTTCAAGGGCAAACAAGGCCCATGCTTCGAGCGCAATCAGGCAGTCGTCTATCTCGGGCCGTTCCGCGAAGTGCTCGACGACGACGGCCACCGGCTCGTGCGCGGCCGCCGCTACGCCGTCTGCGACAAGACCTATCAGCTCTACAAGCAGGAACCCTACCGCTCCCACTTCGCGCCGATCGATCCGCTGCGCGAAATCCCGCTGGCCGAGGCGAAGCCCTTCTACTGCGCCGCCGCCACGCTGCGCCACCCGAGAAAGACGAAGGGCCACGACTACGATGCGACGACCGCCGCCGCCCATTGCCGCGACGGCGGCAATGGAAACTGCTGCTGAGGCCGCAGGGTTCGGGAGTGTTGCGAACCGTTGCGCGCCGGCGCAAATCCTCATCCTGTCGCGCGTGCGCCGCCTCATCCTCATGCTCAAGTTTCCGGTGCCCGGCGCGGTGAAGACGCGCCTCGCGCCCGCACTCGGCGAGCAACGCGCCTGCGCCCTTCACCGCGCGCTCGTCGCGCAGACGCTCGCCGAGGTCGCGCGCTTCGCGAACGGCGGCGAGGTCGCGGTCGAAGCGCGCATCGCCGGCGCGCCCGACGAAACCGCCGCGCGCGCGTGGCTCGAATCTGTCCCGATGCATTCGGCTCCGGGTGTCACGGGCGTCCCGCCCGTGGGGGCGCAAGGCCTCCCGACTCCGCCCGCGTTGACGATTCGCAATCAGGGCGACGGCGATCTCGGCGCGCGGATGGAGCGCGCCGTGGCCGCCGCGTTTACCGAGGGCGCGGAGGCAGTCGTCGTGATCGGCGGCGATTGTCCGCAACTCACGGCGGAGCACCTCGCCTCGGCGTTCGCCACGCTCGCGCGCGCCGAGGTCGTGCTCGGCCCGGCCGCCGACGGCGGCTACTACCTGATCGGAATGCGGCGGATGGTGCCCGCACTGTTTCACGGCATCCGCTGGGGCAGCGATGAGGTGTTCGCGCAGACGCTCTCCGCCGCCCGCGCGGTCGCGGTCGAAGTCGCGCAGCTCGCCACGCTGCGCGATGTCGATGTGCCCGACGATCTCGCGGTCTGGGCGGAAACGCCCGCCGCGCGCGTTGCCGGTCGCGGTCGCGTCTCGGGGATCGTCGCGGCGCTGAACGAGGAGAGCCATCTTCCCGCCACGCTTGCCGCCGCGCAGCGCGGCACCCCGCACGAGATCATCGTCGTCGATGGTGGCAGCACGGATCGAACGCTCGCGACGGCGCGCGCCCACGATGCCATCGTGCTCGCCGCGCCCGCCGGTCGCGCGCGGCAAATGAATCACGGCGCCGCCGCGGCCACCGGAGAATTCCTGCTCTTCCTCCACGCCGATACGATTCTCCCCGCCGACTACGCTGCGCTCGTGTGCGCGACACTCGCCCAGCCCGGGGTCGCCGGCGGCGCCTTCGAATTTGCGATCGCGGGCGAGTTCGCCGGCCGGCGGCTCATCGAGCGCGGCACGAACTGGCGCGCGCGCCGACGCCAGTTGCCCTACGGCGATCAGGGAATCTTCGTGCGCCGGGAAACATTTTTCCAAGCCGGCGGCTTTCCTGATCTGCCGATCATGGAGGACTGCGAGTTTGTGCGCCGGCTGCGCGGGATCGGCCGCGTGGCCATCGCGCCCGCCGCGGCGCTCACGTCGGGCCGGCGCTGGCAACGTCTCGGCGCGCTGCGCACCACGCTCATCAACCAGCTCGTGATTCTCGGCTATCGGCTCGGCGTCTCGCCGGCGCGGCTGGCCCGGTGGTATCACCGTGCGCGCGGGTTGCCAGCGCCCGCCACCGCGACCGGCGCGCACAAGGCGCCATCGCCCACCTTCCCATCTCCCGGATGAACTCGTTCGACCGCCAGCTCGCCGCGCACGGCCTCACGCTCACTCGCGCGAGCGTCCAGACGCTCCAGATCAACGTCGGCCGCAAGTGCAACCAAGCCTGCCGCCACTGCCACGTCGATGCCGCGCCGTGGCGCACGGAAATGATGGACGCGACCGTCGCGGCGCGTGTGTGCGATTGGATTCGCGAACATCGCCCCGCGGTCGTGGACATCACGGGCGGCGCGCCGGAGTTGAGCGAACACTTCCGCCTCTTCGTCGAGACGGCACGCGCGTGCGGTTGCCACGTCATCGACCGCAACAATCTCACGATCATCGAAACGCCCGCGTTCGCGTGGCTCCCCGAGTATCTCGCCGCGCACGAAGTCGAGGTCGTCGCCTCGCTGCCGTGCTACAGCGCGGAGAACGTCGATGCGCAGCGCGGCGACGGCGTGTTCGAGAAAAGCATCCGCGCACTGCAAAAACTAAACGCTGTCGGCTACGGCACGCGCCTCCCGCTCAGTCTCGTTTACAACCCGCTCGACGCGAAACTCCCGCCGCCGCAGCCCGAGCTCGAGGCCGACTACAAGTCCGAGCTGCGCACGCGCTTCGGGATCGAGTTCACGCGGCTCTTCGCGCTCGCGAACCAGCCCATCGCGCGCTTCGCGGACGACCTGCGGCAGCAGGGAAAATGGGACGCCTACCTCGAGCTGCTCGCGAACAGCTTCAACCCGACGACGGTCGAGGGCCTCATGTGCCGCTCGACCCTGAGCGTCGGCTGGCGCGGCGAAGTCTACGACTGCGACTTCAACCAGATGCTCGGCCTGCAGCTCCGCAACGGGAAGGCGCTCTCGCTCTGGGATGTGACGCCCGCCTACCTCGCCGGCCGCGCGATTCTCACCGGCCCGCATTGCCTCGCCTGCACGGCGGGCGCGGGGAGCAGTTGCACGGGGGCGCTCAACTGACAGTTTTACCGCCACGAAATTTCCAACATGAAAAACACGCTCCTGTTCCTCGTCTCGCTCCTCCTCGCCGTCGGGTCCGCCGCGGCTGACATGCCCGCGCCCGGCCTCGCCGTCGGCGCCAAGGCGCCCGACTTCACGTTGAAAAACGCCGCCGACGCCGACGTGTCGCTCGCGTCGCTCACGAAGGCCGGTCCCGTCGCACTCGTGTTCTACCGTTCCGCCGACTGGTGCCCGTTCTGCAAGAAGCAGCTTCAGGCGCTGCAGGCCGATCTCGCCAAGGTCGAGATGGGCAGCGTGCGCGTGGTCGGCATCAGCTACGATGCGCCCGCGACGAGCGCCGCCGCCGCCGCGAAACTCGGCCTCACGTTTCCGCTGCTCTCGGACACGGGCAGCAAGGTCATCGACGCCTACGGCATCCGCAACGCCGACGCCAAGGGCAAGGCCGCGGGCGTGCCGCACCCGGTCGTCTTCATCGTCGATGGCCAGGGCGTGATCCGCGCCAAGCTCGCACGTGAAGGCTACAAGGATCGCCCCGAGAGCGCCGAGATCATCGCGGCGGCAAAGGGCTTGAAATAACTCGCCGTCGTCGAAGCCGCCGCCGCTGCGACGACCCTTCATAGCTGACGACAACCCTCGGTCGCTAACGACGCCGCGAACCCGGATCGACCAGTGGAATTGTCACTCCCCTCGATTAGTTGGCGGCACGCACTCCCCGTGGGCGCGTTGGTGGCCTTGCTTGCGTGGGAAACGGCGCAACCGTTCTTTCCGCTCTTTCGCAGCGCCCGTGATCGCACGCGCCACGCGCTGTGCAATCTCGCGCTCGGCGCGCTCAACACCGTGCTCGTCGCCGTCGTCTTTGCCGGCACGTGGCTCGCTGTGACCGAGTGGGCCGCCACGCACCGCTTCGGTTTGCTCAACGCCCTCGACCTCCCGCCGTCGTTGCGCGCCGCACTCGCCGTGCTGCTGCTCGACGCGTGGACCTATGCGTGGCACCGGCTCAACCACGGCGTGCCGTTTTTCTGGCGCTTCCACCGCTGGCACCACGCC
>JBEANZ010000538.1:0-8442 GCA_041165185.1 Verrucomicrobiota bacterium
AAAACAAAATCGTCGTCGGCATCTCCGGCGGCGAATACGGCATCCGCGGTTTCCTCGACGCCTACGACGCCGCGACCGGCGCGCGCGCGTGGCGTTTCTGGACCGTGCCCGCGCCCGGCGAACCCGGCTCCGAAACCTGGGGCGGCACCACCGCGAGTTGGAAAACCGGCGGCGCGCCCACGTGGGTCACCGGCACCTTCGATCCAAAACTCAACTTGCTCTATTGGGGCACCGGCAACCCCGGCCCCGATCTCGACGGCGACGACCGCCCCGGCGACAACCTCTACTCGTGCTCGCTCCTCGCGCTCGATCCCGACACGGGAAAACTCCGCTGGCATTTCCAGCACACGCCGCACGATCTCCATGACCGCGCGTCGAACCAGATTCCCGTGCTCATCGACACCGAGTTCGCCGGCCGCCCGCGCCAGCTCGTCGTGCAGGCCAACCGCAACGCGTTCTATTACGTCCTCGATCGCGTGACCGGCGAGTTCCTCCTCGGCACGCCCTTCGCCCCGCAAACCTGGACGCACGGCCTCGACGCCCGCGGCCGCCCACTCGCCAATCCCGCCGCCGCGCCCAACGCCTCCGGCGCATCCGTGCTCCCCGGCATGGGTGGCGCGACCAACTGGCCGAGCCCCGCCTTCAACCCCGCGACGCAGCTCCTCTACGTCCACACCGTCGAGAACAACGCTGACATTTTCTACAAAATCAAAACGCCCTACACGCCCGGCGCGCTTTTTCTCGGTGGCGATTTCCGCAACCCGCCCGGCAACGAACCCACGAGCAGCGTGAAAGCCCTCGAAGTCGCGACGGGCAAACTCCGCTGGGAATTCCCGCTCAACACCGCCTCGATGAGCGGCGTGCTCTCGACGGCGGGCGGCCTGGTCTTCGGCGGCAGCCGCGAAGGCTGGTTCTTCGCCCTCGACGCGACGACCGGCAAACCCCTCTGGCGCTTCCCCTGCGGCGGTTCAATCATGGCCAACCCGATCACCTTCGAAGTCGCCGGCCGCCAACACATCGCCATCTGCGCTGCGTCGGCGGTGTTTGTGTTTTCGCTGTAGGCCCGGCCGCTGGCCGGGCTCGATGCTGGCATCTTGACGCCCATTTGAATGACGCATCATGATGCCTCCATGAGAACCACCGTCACCCTCGACCCCGATGTCGAGCAACTGCTCCGCCACGCGACCCACGGCTCGCAGCAAAATTTCAAGACCGTGTTGAACGACGGCCTCCGCCGCGGCCTGGCCCATCACGGGCCGGCCGCCGCCGCGGCGCCCTTCGTCGTCAAGGCGCGCCCGCTTGGCCTGCGCGCCGGCCTCGATCCTTCGCGCCTCCACGATCTCGCCGATGACCTCGAGGCCGAGGCGTTCGCTGCGACGACGCGCAAGCTCCTCCGCGTTCTGAAAAAATGATCGTGCCCGACGCCAACCTGCTGCTCTACGCCTACGACACCGAGAGCCCTTTCCATCGCAAGGCAGCGCGCTGGTGGTCCGGCCTGCTCTCGGACGTCGAGCCCGTCGGCCTCTGTCCAGTGGTGGTGTTCGCGTTTCTGCGCCTCGTCACGAACGCAAAAGTCTTCGACCACCCGATGACCGTGGCCGACGCGAGCCGGCACATCGCGTCGTGGCTCGCTCGCCCCAATGTCCGCCTGCTCGTTGCCGGCCCCGGCCACATCGACTCGGTTTGCCGTCTGCTCACCAAGGCCGGCACCGGTGGCAACCTCGTAACCGATGCCCAAATTGCCGCCCTCGCCCTCGAATACGGCGCGACCGTGCACACCGCCGATACCGACTTTAGTCGCTTCCCCGAGGTCCGCGGCGAAAACCCGCTGCTGAAATAATTATTCCGTCCAAGTCGGATCCACGGCGAACAGGCCGCGCACCGGGCTCATTCTCCCGGCCGCAACATTTTCTCCAACATCCCAGTCGGATCATTCAAGAACCGACGCGCGATCGTGAAGTGCCTGGTCTCCTCGTCGCGCTCCGGCGCGAGCCCGTCCTCGCCGATCACGAGAATCGTAGCACGCGGATCGGTCATGAGGATCGGCGAGTGCGTCGCGATGATAAACTGACTCCCCTCGCGCACGAGCGCCGCCATCTGCCGCGCGACGAGAGCGCGGTTGACGGCCCATCCGCGCCGACCTTGATCACGCCATGTCCCCTCCCCTGAAGCCGTTGCTTGCGCTGCTGCTTGGACTGCTCGCGGTTCGCGTCGTCGGCACTCCCGCGCCGGTCGGCACTCACGCGCCGGTTGGCGAGCCGCAAGAGAGTCCCGACCCCTTCTGGAGAATCGGCCCGAAGAGTGAGCTGTCCATCGTGGCCCGGTCGGCATTGCGAGCGGATGACAACATCTTCCTCGCAACCAGCCCAACGGACGACGCAGTGTTCGAGTTCGCGCCGGGGATCAGAGTCGCGGGCGAAGCAACAGCCCTCCTGCATGGTGAGCTGACGCTAGCGGACACGTTCACCCGTTACGCAAATCACCCTCGGCTGAACGCCTCCCTTTTTTCCGGCGATTTGAACGGTGTCTATTTTTTCGATGAGAAGCAGAGCATCAACCTGGCCGCCGGCTTCCACGAGTCTGACGAAAACACCGTCGACCTCCCGGGACTGGTCCGGCGCGACACGTCCACCCTTGGCGTCGACAGCACACGCCGATTCACTGCGGAAACCTCGCTGAAGGTAGCCGTCAATTCGACCCACATCCACTATCGACGGCGCGGCTACGGCGATTCCACCGACCTGTCCGTCCCATTGAGCCTGACCTATCAGCGGAACGCTTACGTCAGCCTGAGCACCGGCTATCGGTTTCGCGAGTTCCGAACGAGTGCCGGCCGAAACTCGACTGATCATTTTCCGAGTATCGGCGCTCGCGGCCAAGTGGAGGTTTCCCGCATTGAGTCTGAAGAAACCGGACGCATGCTCATTGGTGCCATCAACGCCGGAGTGATCACCCGACGACTGGCGGGCGGCGGCAGCCTTTCGACGCTGGGACTATCCGCGAACGTCACGCATCAGGCGGGCTTCGCGGATCTCGGCTTCACCTTGAATCGTGACTTCGATACGAGTCCGCGCGGCGAGCAACGGACCAATCTCGACGCCGAAATCACCGCCGCGACCAAACTCAACCCGCGAACCATCGCCACGGCCTCTCTGGCCTTCCGTCGCCTCGACTATTCCGTGCGGAAGGACGACTACCTCGAGGCCGAAATCGGACCCCGCTACCGGTGGAACAAATACATCACGATTTCCGGCGCCTACGTCTGGCGGCACAACTACTCCGACTGCACGGCGGCTAAATTCGGCAACAACGTCCTCCGTCTCTCGGCGGACCTCAAGTATTGACGGTTCGTGGCGAGTGACGGGCGGAGCCCCATGACTCCTGCGGCAACGCACACGGCCCTATTTTTTGATTTCCCAATACGTCTTGTCGTCCGAGCCGGCGCGGAGGAGCCGCCGCGGCCGAGTATCGGGCTCGACCTGCGTAACGAGCAAGGCCTTGAGGTCGCTGAGCACGGGCCCGACGTCGGCGAAGTAACTGTGCCTGAGCGAAAAGATGTCGTCATCGATTTTGGAGGCCTCGATGGTGTGGATCCCCGGCATGATGAAACGGTCGGGGCCGCCTTGGCCGAGCCGCCCGACGCCGCTGTGGAGACGGGAGAGCTTGAGGGGTTCGTCGTCGACCGCGACGTAGAGTGAAATTCGCTCAGCCAGCGGAATGATTTCCCGGGCGAAATCTTCCGTGAACGTCGTCCGCCCGACATCGGCGGCGGCGAGGATGACCTGACCGAAAATCTTCGCCTCCCCGACTTTGGCCAGCGCCCCGAGGGCCTTGACGAGCGCACGGTTGCCCATGCTGTGGGCCACGATGTGCAGTTTGCGCACTTTGCCCCCGGCCTTCACCTCCGCGATGAGCTTGCGCAAGCCCTCCCCGCCCGCGCTGACGACCTCGTTCTCGTCCTTGAAATAACCGAGGAGCGTCCCCCGGGAGGCCCAACTGTAGAGAATCGGCGCCCCGAGGAAATTGAAGTCGTAGGCCATCTGCGCCGCGCGCATCGCCGCGTCGTTGAACGTGACGTTGTAGCCGTGGATAAAAATAAACGCATCCTTGCCGTCCTTGTGCTGTTCATCCAGCGCCGTCATTTTGGCGACCTCGGCCAGCAGGCCGGCCCTGTTCAATTCGTTGATGCCGCGAATCGTGATGTGGTCCACGACGCTCTCCCGGCTCCCCGCCGACGGCCGCTCCACGGTGGCGAATTGGTGCTTGGCGGGAATGGAAACAGTGCACCAACCATAGTGCAGGCGCAGCGGATCATTCTCCTCCTTCTTCTCCTCGGGGTCCGGCCCGTAGTAGGCGTAGCCGCTGCCTTTCTCAGCGAGTTCTGACTTCCACCTCGCGAGGCTCAGGCCCGCGACGGGCTTTCGGTCGGTCGCGTAGAGGATCCTTTGCTCGTCCCATCCTTTTCCCGGCAGACTCCCACGAATCGCGCCGGTTGCTGCTCCTGTCTGCGGAGCGGTCGTAACGACTGTGTTGGAGCCCTGGGGGGCGGTGCCGCCTGTGCTCGTCGCGGTCGCCCCCCCGACGGCGGCCGACGAGGCGACGACCGACGAGAGCTGCGGCGCGGCGGCGACGGCACTCGCCATGATGTCCGCCTGCCGACTCGGCGAGATCGCTCCGGCTGCCCCGACGATCTCCCCCGCGAGATTAGGCGCGGCGGCGACTGCCACCGAAACAATGGCGAGGAGCTGGCCCGGTTGGGCCTTGAGCGCGGTGGTAACAATCGCGCCGGCGGCGGCGGGCTGGGCGGCGATATCGGCCGCCAGCTTGGCCAACGCGGGGTCCGCCAACTTAGCGGCGGCATTGGCCGCCGCCGCGAGCCGCTCCTTCGATAGTTGCGGTGCGACGGCGCGAGCACTCCCGATGATCGCCGCCTGCTGGTTCGGCAAGAACCCGACGGCGGCCGCGACGATCTGCTCCGCAGCAACAGGCGCGGCGGCGACTGCCGCCGACACGATGGCGAGGAAGGAGCCGGGCTTAGCCTTGAGCGCGGTGGTGACAATCGCGGCGGCGTCCGCGGGATTGGCGGAAACGTCGGCAGTGACCTTGGCCGCGAACGCAACCTCCGCCGCCTTGGCGGCCACGGCGGCGGCCGCTGCGGCCTTTGCGTCCGCCGCGGCCTTGGCCGCCGCCGCCTGGGTGGCGACAATCAGGAGAGAGGACGACGCGATGGCTTCCGCGCTCGTGACGTAGCCGAATTTGTTGGCGGCGGCCGCGATGCCAGCGGTGACGGCGGAGGTGACGATGTCGGCGGAAAAGGCGGCCTTGGCTGCTTCGGTATCCGTAATTTCTGCGGCCGACGCCCCACGGGCGTCGCTCGCCGCGCGGGTAATTCCCGCCGCGATGGCGTCGGCGATCTTGGCGCTGTTTTCTGCACTGGCCGGAATCGTCGGCGGAGAGTCGGCCTCGAGCGCGGCGCCCAACGCCGCCGCGACGGCAGTCGCGACGCCGGCGCGATCCGTGGGCTCTCCGCGCTTGCCGCCCGCGATTGAGGCGTCGTAGGCGGCCTTGGCGGCGGTGAAGGAGGCCTCGGTGAGGCTCTCGAGCGCAACGGGAATTCCGCCCGCCGGCCCAGCGCTATCCGGAAGCATCTCGAGCTTGGGGTTCGGCTCCCACGCAAACACCTCCTTCATCTTTGGACCGAAATTCTGGCAGCCGCCGCAGGCCACGCTCAACGCCACGAGGAGCGCCCGCCGCATCGTAAGGCCGCGCCGCGGGTCCGGCCAAAGCCGGGACACTATCGACGATTCAGATCGTTTCATCGGAAAGAAAATGCGCCCGCGTCGCGCACGCCGACTCAGGCCTTGCCCGCCGCGAGCGCTTTCAACGCCGTAAGGCTCGGGATGAAAAAATAGCCGCCGCCGCGCAGGGTCACGAAGCGCTGCAAGTCCATGCGCTTCGTCCTGCCATCGTCCAATTTTACCCGGAACTGGGCGCCGGCTTTCCGTTCACCGCAAAGCGGATCCACCTCGGTTGCATCGAGCTTGGCGAATTCGCCGTTGTTGGCCCACTCCCGTTGCAGGAATTCGAATTGGCGTTCGATGCTGGCGTTGATCGCCATGAACGCGACCCCACGATCGGTGGCTTTGCCCTTGGCGCCCTCGACGAACGGGGGGCCATAGGTCAGGCCGCGGCGCACAATCCGATGCGTGCGCGTCAGTCCGTCGATTTTCGCATCCCGGGGGTTCATCCGCCGGATGTGTGAACCGACGGGGCAAACCGCGCCCTTGCCATGCTTCTCGTCGTCGGCGGCGTAGCGGAAATTATTGTTCTGCCCCCAATCCTTCACCAGTTGCGGGTTGTCCTTGTCCGGGGAAAGGCTCATCGGGCAGCCGCTGCGCCAGCGCCCCACCAGCTTGGCGGCGAGTTTTTCGACGTTTTCCGGAGCGTCGGAATCGTAGGTCGATTTGGCCTGCTGCTGGAGAAATTTCCGAAAGGCCGGCACGTCCTGGGACAGCTGGCGATACACCATGAAGCTGCCATTGCGACCCAGCGGCGCCGCCGGCACCTTGACGGGAGAAGGCGCCTCGCCCGGGTAGCCGAGCACGAATTCACCCGCCTTGATCGGCGCCCAGCCGCCTTTTTCCCCCGGCGTGCCGCCGCCGGGAAATTCAGTCTCGCCGCTTCCCTCGATGGTGGGCTGGCCGATGCCGTCGGCATAGCCGAAGTGCTCGCGATGGTTCTCGAGCGCGCCCACGTCGAGCGAGTGCGTGACCTTGACGGCCGGGCCGACCTTTTTCAACTCCGCGTAGAGCTGTTTCACCATCGCATCCCGCGCTTCAGGGGTGCGCCCGCAAACGGTGACAAATACATGGGTGTCCGCCGGGTCGCGGCCGAATTTCCAGTTCTTGGGCGCGTCCGGACCGCGGTCGCCAAGCAGCTCGGCGCGCGCGGCCATCCCCTCGGCAAACTCCTCCGGGAAGGTCGCGAGTTTTTTCCGACTCACGCCCATCGCCGCGAGCCCCGCATGGGAAAACGACACGTTGATCGCCGACGTCGGCGCGGCGGCCTTTTGGCGGTCCCACGTCGTCGCCGATACAATCAATTTTTGATCGAGCAAGTTCGCCAGCAGGCGGCGCGCGCCCACCCGATCAACGATGCGGAGAATCGAATAGCGGCCATACCTGAAGCCATAGGCCCGGAGAATGTTCCCCTGGATGTCGGCCCGCGCGGTTTCGTTCAAGGCGGCCATGGGTTTATTCGAGGGCTTTCACAAAATTGTCCGTGAGCTTCTTCACGGCCGAAGCATTGCGCACGGACTCGAGGGCTTTCACGAAATTGTCCGTGAGTTTCTTCACCACCAAAGCCTTGCGGACGGCTACGACCGAGGCCTCGGGATACGCGGGATAGAAGAGGTTCGTCGGGACCTGATGATCAAGGATGAATCGCTTGAAGGCATCGAAGTCGCGGCAGCCTTTCTTCGGATAGCCGACGCAGCAATTGAACACCCGGTCCATGGCGTCCGGCGCTTCGACGGAGAAATCGTGGATGTAGGTGAAAAAACTGCCGTCGAAATTGCTCGTGAAGAGCAGGCGCGTGTCGTTGTCGAAGATCACCCAGCGGGCGAAGTGGATGGACGGAAGCTTGGCGAACAACGCCCCGTTCGGCACCTCCTGGGCTTGGGCCAGAATCTTTTTGAACTTGGGCGCGGAACCACGCTTGAGCTTCGCGATGAGGGTTAGCTCGGTGACCTGGCCGATGGTTTTACTGATTACTCGTGGTTTGGGCATGTTTCGCGGCGGATTCAGCCACAGCGGGATTGCCGGGGAAGGCCGTTGTAATCGGAGGTTGGGCGGCGTCGGTGTCAGCTGGCAAACAAAACATGCCGCGCGTTTCGCCACCGGGCGAAGTCGCACTCGCTCAAAAAAATTGTTACCCGGAATCCACGACCCCACTTGCGAAGAATGATTCGCCGTGAATCCGCCCAACTCACCTCAATCGATTTTGCTCCGTCCGCCAACGCAAGCTCGCGGTGTAGGCGGCGAGTCGCGCCCGGCCGGGCCAGCCGAGCGGCTGGTGCTCCTTGAGCGCACGCCACGGATGGAACGAGAGCGCCTCGCCGTCAGATTCTTGGATGGGCTGAGTTACTTTCAGGAGAGTCAGGTCAGCCACGGGAACGTAAGCGCCGGCCCACGCCACGGTCGAGTCCTCGACGGATTCGCGGGCCGGGTCCTGCTGCAGCTGGACGCAGAAATGGTAGCGCACTTCGCGGCGACGCAGCGTGCGCTCGGCGACCTTGCGCAGATAGTCGCGACCGAGGCGATTCGAGAGCGGAAAAAACGACGGTGCGTCCGCGGGAATGAGCGCAAACTTGCACGCCCCCTGGCCCCACGCGTAGGGCACCTGCGAATAATACGCCAACTGGAGCGGGTTGCCGACCAACTT
>JBEANZ010000539.1:0-6280 GCA_041165185.1 Verrucomicrobiota bacterium
TCCACGGCGACTGCATGACCGTCACCGGAAAGACCGTCGCGGAAAACCTGCGCGACGTGAAACCCTACCCCACCGATCAGGACGTCGTCCGCCCGCTCTCCAACCCGATCAAAAAGGACAGCCACCTCCGTATCCTCTACGGCAACCTCGCTCCGACCGGCGCCGTCGCGAAAATCTCCGGCAAGGAAGGCCTCCTCTTCACCGGCAAAGCAATCGTGTTTGAAGGCGAGGAGAAGGCGCTCGGCGCCATCCTCGCGGGCAAGGTGAAGGCCGGCCACGTGGTCGTCATCCGCAACGAAGGCCCGGTCGGCGGCCCCGGGATGCGCGAAATGCTTTCGCCCACCAGCGCCATCATGGGCCGCGGTCTCGGCAAGGACGTCGCGCTCATCACCGACGGCCGTTTCAGCGGCGGCAGCCACGGCTTCGTCGTCGGCCACATCACGCCCGAAGCCGCCACCGGCGGCCCCATCGGCCTGATCAAGAACGGCGACACCATCACGATCGACGCCGTGAAAAACGAACTCACGCTCGGCGTCCCCGCGAAGGAAATCGCGGCGCGCAAGAAGGCGGCGAAGCCTTTCAAGCCGACCGAGACGCGTGGCGTCCTCGCGAAATACGCGAGCCACGTCACGAGCGCCTCCGAGGGCGCGGTGACCGACAAGGACCTCTGAGGCGGGCCGATTCGGCCGAGGTCGCGCGACGACGGTTGGTTGCGCGACCTCGGCGCCCCGGGCCTGGGCTCGCTGCGTTTTTTTGCTTCGCCCGCGCCGCGCGCGCGGCCAAGGTCGCCGCGCCCCGTTTTCCCATGAAGAAATTCCTACTGTTGCTCCTCCTCACCGCCGGCTTCGCTCACGGCCAGTCCAACGTCTTCTCCCTCGGTTCCCGCGGAAAAATCACGATCTACATTTCGGAGAAGTGGACGTTCGAGTCCTCCGACTTCGGCGATCGGCAGATGATCTCCGTCAAGCCGCGCGACGAGACCAACGCCAAGATGGACCTCAACATCTCCTACCCCGACAAGGATCGCTTCGACACCAAGGCGCGGCTCAAACAGGCCGTCGAGGTCGATGGAATGCGCGCCGCCGAGGGCTCCGTCGAGGGCCGCGCCATCGCGAAGGCCTTCGTGCTTGGCGCGGGCTACGGCTACCACGTGGACTTCACCGACCCGAAACTCGTCGGCAAACCGCCGAAGAAGGACGATTTCAAGACGGGCAGCTTCGGCCTCATCCGCCTCGCCCCCGACGTCGTCATCGAAATCTCAATCCTGGCGGACGGCTTCAACAGCGCCGCCTACAACGAACTCCTCGGCGCGATCGAGGGCATGGAGTATTCGCCCGGCCGCGGCCGTTAGTTTCGCATGAGTGGCTCACGTGTTCGCGCCGCGGCCGCTCTGGCGCTGTTGGCGCTCGGCTCGTCCGCGGTCGGAGCCGAGGCCGCGTTTGTGATCGATACCTCGGGGTTCAACGACGCCACCCACCACTGGCGCCGCATCAAGGAACCCGAGCGCGTCATGCAGATGACGCCCAACCAACCCTCCTACGCGCCCGCGCAGGTGCGAGAAATCGCCGCCAACGTCCTCCTCTTCCAGCGTGCCAACGGCGGCTGGCCGAAAGATTACGACATGCTCGCGATCCTCAACGAGGAGCAGAAGCGCGCGCTCCGCGACTCGCACACGCGGGCCGACACGACGTTCGACAACCACACCACGCACACGCAGGTGGACTACCTCGCGCGCGCGACCGCGCATTTCGGCGACGCGACGTATCGCACGGCGTGCGAACGCGGCTTCGATTTCATGCTCGCCGCGCAATACGCGCACGGCGGCTTCCCGCAGCGTTGGCCCGACCCGAAAGGGATCGGCGCGCACATCACGTTTAACGACGGTGTCATGGTGGGCGTGCTCACGGTGTTGCGCGCCGCCGCGAGCGGCGCGCCGCACTTCGCGTGGCTCGACGCCGGCCGCCGCGACCGCGCCCGCCTCGCCGTTGAGCGCGGCACGCAGTGCCTCCTCCGCTGCCAGATTCGCACGGGCGCGATCCTCACCGGCTGGGGCCAGCAACACGACGCCAAGACCTTCGCCACCACCGGGGCGCGCACGTTTGAGCTGCCCTGCGTGAGCCCGCTCGATACCACGGACGTCACCCGTTTCCTCATGGCCATCCCGCAACCCTCGCCGGAAATCCGCGCGGCCATCGAAGCCGCCGTCGCGTGGCTCCGGCGCGTCCGCCTCGACGGCATCCGCGTCGAACGCATCCCCGCGCCCAAGGTGGAATTCGTCCGCCACACCAGCGAGACCGACGTCGTCGTGGTCCCTGATCCCAACGCCAAGCCGCTCTGGGCGCGCATGGTCGAGGTCGGCACGGACCGCCCGATTTTCGCGAGCCGCGACGGCATCAAGGTTTACTCGCTCGCCGAGGTGGACCGCGAGCGCCGCACCGGTTCCGGTTGGTATGTCACCTCGCCCGAACCGCTGCTCGCCCGCGATTACCCGGCGTGGCTCGCCCGCGAAAAATAGCGCGGCGGCGAATGGGGTCGTCCTCGCGGCCCGCGAGCGGCGCGTCACGCTACGATCACCGGCCGCCTCGCCGCGGTGCGGACTGCATCCGAATTTTCGGGTGACAAGCCGAGGGTGATCCGCAGCGTCACGCCCCACCGTGCTGCACCTCGCATTCTTCGCCGTCGTCGTGACCCTGGGCATCTTGAGCATGGGCTTCCAACTGCTCGGCTCGCGCCTGCTCAGCCCGCACTTCGGCTCCTCGATTATCGTGTGGTCGTGGCTCATCTCCACGTTTCTCGCCGCGTTCAGCGCCGGCTCGATGATCGGCGGCTGGATTAGCAACCTCCCCGACGCCCGCCGCGCGCGCGGCCAGTGGATCGCGGCGGCGATCGCGATCGGCGCGCTGGCGTTCACCGCCGTGCTGGGTCGACCCGCGCTCAACTGGATCGAGGAGGCGTTTCCCGCGACGGGCACGGCGCTGTGCGTGTCATGTCTGGGGTTGTTTTTTGTGCCGGTGTCGGCGCTCTCGTGCTTCGGGCCGCTGGGCGTGCAGTTTCTCGCGGCGCGCGGCGTCGCACCGGGCAAGGCCTCCGGGCTCGTCTACGGTGTGAGCACGCTCGGCAACATCGCCGGGGTCATGCTCACGGCGTTCGTGCTGATTCCAAATTTCCGCGTCTCGACGCTGCTCTACGTCTGGCTGGCGGTCGCCGCCGTCGGCCTGCTCGCGTTGATTACGCTCCTCCGCACGCCGGCCAAATCATGATCAAGCCCCTCGCCCTGCTCGTTTCCGCGCTCACTGCCGCCGCCGCCGTGGCCCAACCGGCCGGCGACTACATCGAGCACTACGACACGCTCTACAACAGCCTCACCATCCAGCGCACCGGCACGCTCGTGGAGCTCCGCGCCCGCGCCCACGGCAGCGAGGCGCTCGAGTCCGCCGTCGATCTCGCCGACCCGCAACGCCTTGTCGTCGCCTACACGCGCACTCTCTTCGCGGGCCTGTTTTTCCAACCCAAACCCGAGCGCGTCCTGATGATCGGGCTCGGCGGGGCCGGCTTCCACCGGCTGTTCAACGCCGCCTATCCGCGCACGCTGCTCCAAACCGTCGAACTCGACCAAAAGGTCCTCGATCTCTGCAAGTCGCACCTCGCCTTCACGCCCACCGCGCAGACGCCCGTCGCCATCGTGGACGGCCGCCAGTTCGTGAAACGCGACCGCACCAAATGGGACTGGCTCATCCTCGACGCGTTTCGCGGGGGCTTCGTCCCGCCGCACCTGAAGACGCAGGAATTTTACCGCGAGTGCGCCGCGCGCCTGAGCGAACGGGGCGTCTTCATCACCAACCTCCACGCGACCTCGGAGCTGTTTTACTCCGATCTAAAAACACTGCGCACCGTGTTTCCCCAGGTCGTGCTCTTCACCGTCAAGGGCCGGGGCAACTCCATCGTCTGCGCCGTCAACTACCGCACGCCCGCCGTCACGAGCCCGTTGGGCTGGCCGACGCCCGACCAGCTCGCGCAACCCGCCTTCGCGAACCACCTGCGCCTCGACCGCATCCGCGACGAGCGCGCCGATCTGCCCGAGCGGGAAATCGCCAGCGCGCGCCTGCTCACGGATGATTTTTCGCCGGTCGAATTTCTCGACGCGATCAAGACCAACAACACCAAGAACCGTTAGCCCGCGCCGCGTCGCCCCACCGACGCGCCCGCCATTTTCCGACCATGTCCCTCTTCATCGGCATCGATTCCGGCACACAGAGCGTAAAGGCCGTCGTCCTCGACCTCGAGACGCGCAAGGTGATCGCCGAGGCGCGCGCGCCACACCGGCTCATCGACGGCCTGCCCGTCGGGCACATGGAGCAGCATCCCCGGGAATGGACCGCCGCGATGGACGCCGTCATCGGCGAGGTCGCCGCCAAGGTGGACCGCGCGCGCGTGCGCGGCATCGGTGTCTCCGGACAACAGCACGGCTTCGTCCCGCTCGACGGCCGCGGCGAGGTCATCCGCCCCGCGAAGCTCTGGTGCGATACGAGCACGACGGCCGAGTGCGCGCTGCTCACGCGGAAAATCGGCGGCGACCGCGCGGCGTTGCGCACGGGCGGCCTGCGCTTCCTGCCGGGATTCACGGCCCCGAAAATCCTGTGGTTGAAACGCCACGAACCCGCGAATTTCCGGCGCCTGCGCCACGTGCTGCTGCCGCACGACTACCTGAATTTCCACCTCACGGGGAATTACTTCATGGAGTTCGGCGACGCCTCGGGCACCGCGCTCATGGACGTGCGCCGCCGCACCTGGTCGCGCGCCGCCGTCGAGGCCGTGGACAGGAATCTCGCCGACTTCCTGCCACCTCTGTCGCCCTCGCACGCGGCGGCCGGGACGCTGCGGCCGGAAATCGCGGCGCGCTACGGACTCTCACCGGAAATCGTCGTAAGCGCCGGCGGCGGCGACAACATGATGGGCGCCATCGGCACGGGCAACGTCACGCCCGGGGTCGTCACGGCCAGCCTCGGCACGAGCGGCACCATCTACGCCTTCGGTCCAAAGCCCGTCGTCGATCCGCACGGCGAGATCGCGGCGTTCTGTTCGTCCACCGGCGGCTGGCTGCCGCTGCTGTGCACGATGAACGTCACGCTGGTCACCGAGCAGTTCTGCCGGCTCTTCGGCTGGGACCACGCGGGGCTCGACTACGCCGTGTCCAGCGCGCCCCCCGGCGCCGGCGGGCTGGCCCTCCTCCCCTACTTCGACGGCGAGCGCACGCCCAACCTGCCGCGCGGCACCGGCGTGCTCGCCGGCCTGAACCGCAGCACCCTCACCCCCGGCAGCCTGGCCCGCGCCGCGATGGAGGGCGTGACCCTCAACATGAACTACGGCCTGCGCCGGCTCGCGGCCCTCGGCGTGAAGCCCCGCGAGATCCGCCTCACCGGCGGCGGCGCGCGCTCGCCCGTCTGGCGCCAGCTCATGGCTGACATTTTCGGCGTGCCGGTGGTCGCGATGATCGAGGACGAGGGCGCGGCGCTCGGCGGCGCGCTCCAGGCCGCGTGGTGCGTCACGCTGCGCGAGGGCCGCAAGGCCAAGCTCACCGATTTCACGGCGAACACCGTGGCGCTCGACGAGCGCACACGCTGTGCGCCGCAGGCGAAGCACCGGGCGCTCTACCGCGACCTGCAGGCCAAGCACGACGAACTCAGCCGCGCCGTGCGGCCGTGGTTCGGCTGAAGCCCAACACACCCCGCCCTGCCGGGCACCCCTCTTCATAGAGGGGATCTTCGGCGGCGCAGGTTTGAGTCCCCTCTATCAAGAGGGGTGGCGCACCGCGCCGGGGTGTGTCGATCGAGGACGGATATCGGAATCAGAACGCCGAGCCATCCGCCTTGGTCCCGCAAAACGCCACCTCGATCCCGAGTTGGGCGGCGAGCGACGCCTTGGTGTAGGCCGCAAGATCTGCCGCCGCCGCGGACTTCGCATAGGCGACCTGAATGTGGTTGGCCTGGTGGCGCGCCATCATCAGGTCGCGGTCCACGCCGTAGGTGACGGCGTGCATGATGGGCCACTGCACCGTCGTCTCCTGCCAGCGCCGCTCGGTCTCGGCGCGCGGCAGGCGGATGACCTTGGCGCGGCCAATGTCCATCTTGAGCCTGCCATCCTGGACGAAGACGCGGCTCCAGACGATCTCGCCCGGCTTCGCGATACCGCGGAGCGAACCGCCGCCGAGGCGGAAATACATCGGGGGCTGGCGCAGTGAATCCGAGCCCGCCCAACCGCCGATGTGGTGGTCGGCCGGGGC
>JBEANZ010000540.1:0-6747 GCA_041165185.1 Verrucomicrobiota bacterium
AGCGGCGGGCGTCCCTGCCCGCCGAGGTTTTGGCGCAGGCCCTGAACCGGCGGGCAGGGACGCCCGCCGCTACCCGACCGGCCGCCGCCGGCGCGCCAACTTATTCTGGTCATTGCCGACCCCGCCCGCATCGTCGGGGGCACCCCGCCCACCATGAATGCTCCCCGCGATCCCGCCGCGCGCCGCCGCGCGCCCCTCGTCCTCGCCCTCACGTCCGCCGTCGCGCTGATCGTTGCGCTCGCGCTCTGGCGGTCGCCCGCCCGCTCCGCCGCCCGCCCCGCGGGCCAACCCGCCCTCGCGGCCAACCCCGCCGCCGCCGCGTCCGCCGCGAAATCCGCCGCCGAGGCCGCCGCGTGCGACGTGCCCTCCACCACGCCTGCGAACCGCTTCGCCGACTCCGTCGCCGCGCGCGACGCGCGGATCGCGGCGCTCGCGCACGCGACCGCGTTTGACAACTGGCTCACCGACTGGCGCCGCGTCGATCTCGCGGCGCAACCCGCCCTCGCCGCGCGCGGCCGCGCCCTCGCCGTCGCCCGCCGCGCCGCGCTCAAATCCCTCATCGAAACTGATCCGCAGCGCGCGCTCGCGCTCGCCGTGCCCGTCGGCCTGCGCGGCGAGTTGCCCGCCGAGGTGCAGGCGCTCCTCGAAAACCGCGTCGACGATCGCGGCGCGCTCGAGGTCTCCGTCTCGCACCTCAACGGCGCCGCGCGCTACGAACGCCTCGCGGTCGTCGACGGCCAGACCTACCGCGCCTTCGTCTTCGGCCGGCGCGAATCCCAGCAGACGAAAACCGGCCTCCCCCTCCACGGCATCGCGATCGACGACGTCATCGCGCTCGCCGAGACGCCCTACCGCCTCCTCGACGACACCGAAAAATCCGCGCGCGCCGGCGAGGCCGCCGGCACCGCGTTTGTCGTTGGTCGCCGGCTCGCCGTCGCTGCGACACCCGCCGAATTCGCCGATGTCGGCGCGCGGCTCGCCGCCGCCGAGTCGACGCCCGGGCCGTTTGTCGCCGAGGTGTTTTCCGGCGCGCCGGGCAACTCCGCGACGCCCGCCACCGAGGCCGTCACCTCGCCCCCGAGCTGGATCACCGGCACGAAGCGCGCGCTGTTTTTGAAAATCGATTTTGCGGACGACACGGGCGCCGCGTTTACCGACACGGAGATCCAGTCCGGCGGCGCCGCGACGACGGATTACTACACCGCCAACGGCCAGACGAAGACCACCTTCGCGTTTTCGATCATCCCGACCGTGTTGCGCATGCCGAAGACGAAGGCCTACTACGAGGCTTCGCAGTCGTTGAACGGCGAGCTCTACGCCGCCGCGCGCGACGCCGCGCAGACCTACGACAAAGCCAACGGCAACACCGGCGCGTGGGATCCCGACAAATTCGACCGCTACCTCATCGTCCACAAACGCATGGCGACCTACCTCTACGGCGGCGTCGCGCAGCTCGGCGGCCCGCGCGTCGGCCTCAACAACGCGATCAACGGCGTGACCATCGGCCACGAGCTCGGCCACACCCAGAGCCTCGACCACTCGCACTTCTGGCTGCCCTCCGGCGCCACGGCCGTCGGCGCCGGCTCGCACATCGAGTATGGCGACGTCTTCGACGTGATGGGCGCGGGCGCGACCACGCAGCACTTCAACGCCTCCCAGAAATTCAAGCTCGGCTACCTCGACGCCACGAGCGTCACCACGGTCACCACCGCCGGCACCTACCGCATCAACCGCCACGACGACCTCGCCGCCGCCGGCCTGCGCGCGCTGAAAATCGCCCCCGCCGATCTCGGCTACGAGTATTGGGTGGAGCACCGCCGCGTCGCGCCGACGTCGTTCAACGCCGCGCAAAGCGATCGCCTCCGCAACGGCGTCCTTCTGCACTGGGGCGTCGGCAAGGCGCCCAGCTTCACCAGTGGCGCGGGCACCTATCTCCTCGACGCCACGCCCACCTCCGCCGGCGGCGCCAACGACGCCCCGCTCCGCATCGGCGAGTCCTTCGTCGATCCCGACGCCGGCGTGACGATCAAGCCTCTCGCCGTCGGCGGCACCGCGCCCACCGAATACATCGACGTGCAAGTCGCCTTCGGCGCGATCGATGGCAACCGCAACCCCGTCCTCTCCGCCGCGCTCCCCGCCGGCCCTTACACTGCGCGCAGCAACATCATCTTCAACGCGAGCGCCACCGACGCCGACAGCGACCCCGTGTATTACCGGTGGGATTTCGGCGACGGCTCGTTTCAACCCAATCTCCCCAGCATCACGCGCCGCTTCACGAAGGGCGGCGCCTACACGCTGCGCGTCTCCGCGCACGACGGTAAGGGCGGCATCGATGCGAAAGTCTTCCCGATCACCGTCGCCGATCCGCTGACAAATTGGACGCTGCGCCCCACCGGCCTCACCAACACGCTCTACGCCGCGACTTACGCCGCCGGAAAATTCGTCGTCGTCGGCGATAACGGCGCCGCCGTCACCTCGACGGACGGCACCACCTGGACGCGCGGCACCGGCACGCCCAACACCCATTTCTACCGCGGCATCGCCTCGAACGGCGCGCGCTTCGTCGCCGCCGGGCTCGCCGCCACGACGCTCACGACGCGCGCCACCGCCGGCTACTCCGACAACGGCACCACCTGGTCGGTCGCGACCGTGCCCGCCAACGTCGGGCAGGTTCTCGCGGTCGCCTACGGGGCGGGGCGCTTCGTCGCGGTGGGCGAGACGGGGCGCATCTACAACTCTCTCGACGGGTCCGCGTGGACGGAGGTCACGTCGCCCGTCACCAACACGCTCCGCGCCGTCGAGTTCGCCGACCGTCTCTTCGTGGCCGGTGGCGACAGCGGCCGCGTCCTCACCTCGACGGATGGCATCACGTGGACGAACCGCTCCGTCTCCACCGGCAACACCCTCGGCGCGATCGCCCGCCACAAGGGCGCCTGGTATGCCTCCTCCGCCACGCAGGAGGCTTGGACCTCTTCCGACGGCGCCGTCTGGACCCGCATCGGGACGGCCGGCCGCACCAACAACACCTCGCGCATGGTCTCAACGAGCGGCGTGCTGCTCACGTCCACGTCCAACGGCTCGATCGCGCTCACGGAGGATCCGCGTTCGTGGGCTCAACACCAGATCGACACCACCGCCGGCACCACCCTCAACGGCCTCGCCGAGGGCGGCGGCCAAATCATCGTCGTCGGCCCGCGCGGCCTCATCTACTCCACCACCACGAGCACCTCGACGCCCGTTTTGCCCGCCCCCGCGCTCCGCCTCGACGCCGACTCGATCAAGGTCGCCGTCGGCCGCAAGAACGTCCTCGCCGCCTCCGGCGCCGGCTTCGTCAAACTCGAGCTCTACGCCAATGGCACCAAGGTCAGCGAACTCACCGGCTCCGCCGGCGCGCTCTCATGGACGCCGCCCTCCGTCGGCAACTACCTCCTCACCGTGCGCGGCATCGACGCCACGGGCGCGAGCGTCGTCTCCGCCGCTTATCCTGCCGTCGCGGCCTTCGCGAATTGGAAATGGCTCAACCCCTCCCCCGTCGCCTCCGATCTGCGTGGCGCCGTGCGCGTCGCCGGCAAATGGTGGATCGTCGGCGGCGGCGGCACGCTCGTCACGCTCGACGACGGCGGCAATTTTTCCCCCGTCGATTTCGCCACCACGCAGCAGCTCAACTCCATCGCCTACGCCAACGGCCGCTTTGTCATCTGCACGACCGACATCGACGGCGGCACCAAGGAGGACATCGGCGGCCTCTGGACCTCGCCCGACGGCTACGCGTGGACGCCCTATCTCACTGGCGTGCTCGACTCCGCGAATCTCAACACCGCCCTCTACGCCTTCGACCGCTGGATCGCGTTTGGCACCGGCGGCACCATCGTCACCTCGACCGATGGCATCAACTGGCCCCGCGGCGTGAGCGGCGTCACCTTTTCCCTCAACGGCGCGGCCTTCGGCGCCGGCCTCGTCGTCGCCGTCGGCAACGGCGGCACCGTGATCACCTCGGCGGATGGCGCCACTTGGACCCCGCGCACCAGCGGCGTGACGACCGACCTGCGCGGCGTGACGTTTGCCAACGGCACGTTTGTCGCCGCGGGCTTCAGCGGCGTCATCCTCACCTCGACCGATGGCATCACGTGGACCCGCCCGACCTCCGGCACGACGCAGAATCTCTACAGCGCAGCCTTCGTGAAGGGAGCCTTCGTCGTCGGCGGCGACTCCGGCACGCTCCTCACCTCGACCAACGGCGCCGCGTGGACCGCGGTGTCGTTGAACAACAACACGAGCGGCACCTTCTACCTCTCCGGCGACGCTGGCGAAGGCCTCCTCGTCGGCCGCAGCGGCGAAGTTTACGCGGCCAACTCCGCGACCTCCTGGCGCCGCCTCACCACCGGCACCCCCGCCGCCAACCAAGCCGTCCTCTACGCGAACAACCGCTTCGTCGCCGTCGGCTCCACCTCCGACCCGATCACGCGCGCCACCCTCACGCCCATCCAATCTTCCACGGACGGCATCACGTGGACGCGCGCCGCCGCCAACTCGGCCTTCGCCCCGCTCACCGCCGTCACCTACGGCCAGTCCCGCTACGTCGCGGTCGGGCCCAACGTCACCTTCACCTCCACCGACGCCACGACCTGGACCCGCGGCCCCTTCGCCAACACCACCGCGTTTTCCTGCGTCACGGCCGGCCCCGCCGCCTTTGTCGCCGGCAGCTCCGGCTCGACGCTCTATTCCTCGCCCGACGGCTCCGCCTGGACCTCGCGCACCTTCGGCACGACGTTCCCCATCCGCGGCGCCGCCTACGGCGCGACCCGCTTCGTCATCGTCGGCGACACCGGCAACATCCGCACCTCCCCCGACGGCACCACGTGGACCGCCGCCACCAGCGGCGTCACCACCAACCTCCTCGCCATCAGTTACTGGGACGACGTCGGCTTCATCGCCGTCGGCTCCACCGGCACCATCCTCAACTCCCCCGACGGCCTCGCCTGGACCCAGCGCGAATCCGGCGTCGCCGAAAGCCTCGCCGCGATCACCCGCTCGTCCATCGGCTTCGTCGCCTCCGGCGGCGTGCAGGGCACGATGCTCATCTCCCTCGACGGCAACAGCTGGTCCCTCTCCGCGCTCCCGCTCGACAAGACCGTCCGCGGCCTCGCCGCCAGCGCCAACGCCCTCGTCGCCGTCGGCGATTCCGGCGCAATGCTCGCCTTCGAGCTCGTCGACTCCACGCCCGCGCCCACCGTCATCCTCCCCCCCATCGCACGCTCCGTGCAGGCCGGCGAAAGTGTGACGTTCTCCGTCGCCGCGAAAAACACCGCCGGCGCGGTCTTCCAGTGGTCCAAGGACGGCGCGCCCATCTTCGGCGCTACGACGCCCGCCTACGTCATCCCCGCCGCCACCGCCGCGCAGGCCGGCTCCTACACGGTCACGATCACGACCGCGACGGGCACCGTGACGAGCACCGCCGCCCTCGCCGTCAGCACGACCCCCATCGTCAACACCAACCCACCCCGCCTCATCAACCTCTCCATCGTCACCACCCTCGCCGCCGGCGAAGGCTCGTTCTCGATGGGCACCGTCCTCGGCGGCGCCGGCACCTCCGGCACCAAGGCCCTCCTCGCCCGCGCCGCCGGCCCCTCGCTCGCCGCGTTCGGCGTCCCCGGCACGCTCCCCGATCCGAAAATGTCCCTCCTCGGCGCCGGCAACCTCACCCTCGCCACCAACGACAACTGGGGCGGCGACCCCGTCCTCTCCAACGCCTTCGCCTCCGTCGGCGCCTTCGCCTACGCCAACGCCACCACCAAGGACGCCGCCCTCTTCCAACCCGCCCTCCCCGGCGGCAACTACGCCGTCGTCGTGAGCGACACCGCCACCGGCACCGGCAGCGTCATCGCCGAACTCTACGACGCGACGCCCGCCGCCGCCTTCACCGCCACCACCCCCCGCCTGATGAACGTCTCCATCATCAAAAACATCGGCGCCGGTTTGGCGGCCGGCTTCGTCATCGGCGGCAGCGGCAGCAAAACCGTCCTCATCCGCGCCGTCGGCCCGAGCCTGACCGCCTTCGGCCTCCCCGCCGCCGCCCTCCTCGCCGACCCGAAAATCGACCTCATCGACGCCACCTCCAAAGTGATCGCCACCAACGACAACTGGGGCGGCACCGCGGCCTTGACGGCCGCCTTCACCCAAGTCGGCGCCTTCCAACTCGCCAACACCGCCTCCAAAGACGCCGCCCTCCTCGCGACCCTGCCCCCCGGCAACTACAGCGTGAGCGTCAGCGGCCTCGGCGGCACCAGCGGCATCGCCCTCGTCGAAGTCTACGACGTGCCGTAGCGGAGCGTCACCGGTCAGACACGAGCGGAGGACGGACCTCGAGGAGCGAACAAGGACCAACAAGGGCCGGTCCGCACGTTGTCCCCATCGCACTGGTCGAAGTGCGCCGCCGGCCCGGACCCGACGAGCGCCGGGCGCGTCACCGCCACCGCGCGCCGAACACAATCCGCATAAGCCGCAGCCCACCGCGCGCCGTCACTCGCGACGGGCTTGTTCAACCGGAGTCCCGCTTCGGGCTGCTGCCGAAGCAGAATCTTCGGAGTTGGGCTCTTTCTTGTGCGGCCCAATATCACGCCAAACCGACTTATTCTAATTAGCTTTCAAGTTTAGCCTAAAGAAGATAGCGCGGATGGATGGGACGACCACGAAAATCCGATACCGAGCTGGAAGATCAAGCGCGAGCGGCGGTGAAGAGCGCCACGA
>JBEANZ010000541.1:0-3850 GCA_041165185.1 Verrucomicrobiota bacterium
GCGTTGAAGACGCGCACGGTGCCGTCCGGCGTGCACGAGATGATCGCGTAGGCGGCGGATTCGAGCAGGGTGCGCTGGAAGCGAAACGCCTCGCGCAGCTCGACGGTCATGGTCTCGGCGAGCGCGACGGCGCGCCGGCGGGCGCGCTGGGTCGAGTGGGCGACCGTGGTGGCGAGGCCGGTGATGACGAGGCCGCCGACGAGCACATACCAGGGGATGCGGTGCTCGGGACGGGCGTCGAACTTGGGGAGGATGCTGAGGCGCAACTGCCAGAGGCGCCCGCCAAAGGGGATCGCGATTTGGCGGCGGTGGCGGCGGGCGAGGAACGCGGAATCGTCAAACGCGTTCTCCGCGACGGCGGTGCCGAGGCTGTGGTCGGAGTCGAAGAGGAGCGAGGCGCGGCCGGTCGCGGCGCCGTCGAAAATCTCGATGTCGAGTTGATCGCCGACGACGGCGCTGAGGCCGGCGACGAGTTCGTCGAGATCGATCGGGGTGTAAACCCAGCCAAGGCGGGCGCGTTCGCGCTCGGCGGCGGTGGCGGTGGGCTGGCCGGCGGTGAAGAGCGGTTGGAAAAGGAGGAAACCGGTGCGTTCGCGGTCGTCGATGGTGGAGCGGATGGGCTCGGTGAGCGTGGGGCGATCGGTGGCGACGGCGGCGATGGCGGCGCGGCGCTGGATGGCGCCGGCCCCGAGGTCGAGGCCGCGGGTGGCGGCGTTACGCTCGAAGGGCGCGATGAATTCCACGACGAACAGATCCGGCTGCGCGCCCGCCGTGCGGAGGGTGAATTCCGGGGCGCCGTCGGCGCGCGTGGCGCGGAGAAAATCCTCGAGCCGTTCGCGCGGCACGGGGCGCACGAAGCCGAAGCCGAGGGCGCCGGGGGTATCCCCGAGGCGGAGCGTATCGACGTAGGCGCGAAACGCGGCGCGCGTGACGGCGGCCTGGGCGGCGAAGAGCCCCTTCAGGCCGGTGAGCGCCTGGGTGTGCTGGGCGAAGCGGTTGGCGAGCGTCTGGACCGCCCGATCGGCGAGTTCCTCGAAGCGCGCCTGATCGGCGACGCGGTTTTGGGCGAGGGCGTTCTGCCAGAGCAGCAGCGTGAGCGTCAGGCCGAGCAACGCGGTGAGGACCGGCAGGCTCCACCGGTAGGCGAGCGGGCCGCCGGCGGGGCGCGCGGCGGGTTGGGCGGGCGCCGGCTTCACGCGGGGGCGGGGCGCCGAGGCGCCGGGCGGCGGGACAGGGTCTCGGGGCGGGCGACCACGGGCGGCCTCAGAGTTTCAACGGATACTGAGGATCGCCGGGGGAGCGGCCGTCGATCTTCACGACCTTGACGGAGGCGTCGACCGCGCTGGCGACGACGTAGCCGATGGCGCCCGGGCTGCCGACGACGATTTTTTTCAACGCCATCGAGGACGGGATCAGGCGCGGCCCGGCGCTGATGAGGCCGGTGAACGTGGCCTGGAGAAAATACGCCTCATACTGCGTCTTCGACATTTGGTAGACGGATTTGAGGATGGCGGCGCGCTCGGGGGCCGTCTTTTCGCGCATGAGGATCGAGAGCTTGGTGCCGTTGACGACGGCCTTCTCCATCAGGAATACCGCGCGCAGCTCCTCGAGCGTGAGGTTCTCGATCGGCACGGCGTGGGCGACGACGATCGCGAGGTCCTCCGCGCGCGCGGACGCGAAGCCGCACAGGGCGAGGAGGGCGAGGAGGCGGGGGCGCAACATGCCGGGGCGGGAGGCGTTCACGCTCAAAAGGTGAACGCGAGCTGCACGACCAGTTCGTCCGCATTGGCGCGGGCGCGGTAGCGCTGGTGTTCGTATTGCGCCTTGAGCGTGGCGTAGGTCTCGAAATCCCACCGCAGCCCGACGGCCGGCCCGCGCGGGAGATCGTCGCCGCCGACGAGCGTGATGGCGGCGTCGCGCAGCGAGACGTCGAGGTGGGTGTAGCGCGCGTAGGGGCGGAAATCCCCGAACTGCCGCGCGAGCTGGAGCAGGCCCGCGCGCGAAGTGGCGCTGCGCCCGCCCTCGGGCCGATGGCGAAACTCGTAGGCCTCGCCGATGAATTCCCAGACCGGGTTCTTGAAGACGACGTGCGCGTGGAGGATGCGTTCCTCCGTCTTCCGCAGGCCGTCGGGCGAGAGCGTGTCGAGGTAGACGCCCGCGCCGAACTGGAGCCCGGGCACGCCGGCGGGCCGCGCCTGAAGGGCGAGGTTGACGGACTTGGCGGCGTTGTCGTCGGACAGATTGAGCACGGGCGCGTGGCCGCGGGCCGGATCGCGGTAGGGGCGGCCGTTGCCGATCTCGGCGATGTAGCGCAGGCCGAGCGTGGGCGCGACCGGCAACGCGCCGTGGATGGAGAGGCCGACGTTGTGCGCGGGGATGAGTCCGCCGCGATCCTCGAAGTCGAGGAAGCCGGGGCGGCCCGTCGCGGTCTGGAACCAACTGCCGTGGTGGAACGCGGTGTTATAGTAGCCGAGCGAGGTGTGGTAGCGGCCGATCTCCAGCTCGAGCAGGTCGCTGAACTTGTATTGGAACAACAGGCGCTCGATCTCGACGCCGAAGTTGTTCTCCGCATCGGCCTCGATCACGGTCTCGGCGAGGATGCCGGCCTTGTCGGAGACGCGGGAGTTGAGAAAAAAATCGAGCTGCCCGAGCTGGAAACGCGAGCGCGTGCCGCCGCCCCGCACGGCGTGGTAGGCGACGTCGCCGTAGCCGCTGAAACGCACGCTCGGATAACTGGGCGCCGGATCCGTGGCCGCGACGGCGACCTCGCCCTTCACCTCGGCGAGCTGGCGCTCGAGCTGCTCGACGCGTGCCGCGAGCTTGCGGAGCAGCTCCGCATCGGTGGGCTCCGCCGCGGCGGCCGAGCGCCCTCCCGCCGCGCCGACGACGAGGGCGAGGGCGGCGACAACGGGAAATAGGAGGGCGCGGAGCTGCACGGTGGAACGAGGAGGGAAGGAGAGGTGGTCGGCGACGCGGGGGCAGCGAGGCGCGCGACCGGCCGGGACGCTGCGTTTGGCCCCCGGCATGGGCAACGCATTTTTTCCAACCAAACGGATTGAAACGCGCTGATTTGCTCCGTGCCGATTCGCTGCGCGATCCGCGCGCACAACGGACTGGCCAACGCGCCCCGCGCCCGCCAAGCCTGCGCGCGCCCCGCCCCTCCTTTTCCCATGCGCCACCCGCTCCGCCTCGCCCTCGTATTTTCCCTTTTCGCCGGCCTGCTCCTCGCCGCCCCGGCAACCGCCGCCGCTGCGCCCGATGAAACCTTCGTAGGCCGCTGGGCGCTCACGCTCCCGAACGGCGCCGCCGGCTGGCTCGAGATCAGAAAGGAAAAGGGCTACTACGACGGCGCCCTCCTCTGGGGCGGCGGCAGCGTGCTGCCGGTCGCGAGCGTCGTCATCAACGACGACACCCTGCTCGTTACGCGCGTGCGCAACGTCGAGCGCCGCGACGCCGCCGGTAAGGTCGGGCGCACGCAACAGTTCACGGAGTTGTTTACCGCGAAGCTCGACGGCCCCGACCGCCTCGCGCTCACGCAGGTCAACCCGCGCAACAACGGCGCGGGCCTCGACACGGCGCAGTTCACCGGCCAGCGCAGCAAACCGCTCCCGCCGCGCCCCGATCTCGCGAAGGTGAAATTCGGCGCGCCCGTCGCGCTCTTCAACGGCACGGACCTCGCCGGCTGGACGAAGAAGGAGCCGAACGGCGAGAGCGCGTGGGCGGTCGAAGGCGGCGTGCTCACGAACCGCGTGCCCAAGCACGAGCCCGGCACGCCCGCGAAACGCACCGCGAATCTGCGGACCGAGCGCGAGTTCGAGGACTTCAATTTGAAACTCGAGGTCAGCGTGCC
>JBEANZ010000542.1:0-7265 GCA_041165185.1 Verrucomicrobiota bacterium
GAAGGCGCAAAAACGAGCCGGATTTTTTTTGCGCCCTCTGTGCTTCTTGTGGCCATTCCGTTCTGGAAATTCGCGGTTTCGGATCGAGCGAAGAGACTCACGCGATCAGTTCCTTCACGACTTTGCCGTGCACGTCCGTCAGGCGGTAGTCGCGGCCGGCGAAGCGGTAGGTCAGTCTCTCGTGATCGAAGCCGAGCAGCGCGAGGATCGTCGCGTGCAGGTCGCGGACGTGGACGCGTTTGTCCATCGCCTTGAATCCAAACTCGTCCGTCGCGCCGTGGACGTAGCCGCCGGGCACGCCGCCGCCCGCCATCCACATCGTGAAGCCGTGGTGGTTGTGATCGCGGCCGTTGACCTTGCCGGCGTTGGAGCCAGGCGTGGGCAATTCGACGACGGGCGTGCGGCCAAACTCGCCGCCCCAGATCACGAGCGTGTCGGCGAGCATCCCGCTCTGCTTGAGATCGGTGAGGAGCGCGCCGATGGCTTGGTCGCTTTCGAGGGCGAGCTTGCGGTGGTTGACCTCGAGGTCGTCGTGGTTGTCCCAGGGCTGGCCGTCGCCGTGCCAGGCTTGGACGAAACGCACGCCGCGCTCGAGCAGACGGCGCGCGATGAGGAGTTGGCGGCCCTGCTTGGTGTCGCCGTAGCGGGCGCGCGTGGCCTCGGTTTCCTTCGCGATCGCGAATGCGTCCGTGGCTTCGAGCTGCATGCGGTAGGCGAGCTCGTAGGATTGGATGCGCGCCTCGAGCTGGGCGTCGTGCTGGCGGCGGGCGGCGTGGGCGGTGTTGAGCTTGTGGAGGAGGTCGAGTTGCGCGCGCCGATCGGCGGAGGAGGTGGCGGTGTTCTTGATGTGCTCGATGAGGCGATCGACGGCGGTGTCGGTCGTGTTGATGTAGTTGCCCTGGTAGATGCCGGGGAGGAACGCGCTCTGCCAATTCTGCGACTCCTGAATCGGGTAGCCGGGGCACATCGCGACGAAGCCGGGGAGATTTTGGTTTTCGGAGCCCAGGCCGTAGGTGACCCACGAGCCGAGGCTCGGGCGCGGGAGGCGCGCGTCGCCGCAATTCATCAACATGAGCGACGGCTCGTGGTTGGGCACGTCGGCGTGCATCGAGCGGATGACGGCGAGGTCGTCGGCGTGCGCGGCGACGTGCGGGAAGAGTTCGCTGACCTCAAGGCCGCTGCGTCCGTATTTCTGAAACGCGAACGGCGAACGAAACGCGGCGCCCGTTTTGCGCTCGGTTTTCAGATCGAGCGGGATGGGTTTGCCGTGCCACTTGTCGAGCGCGGGCTTGGGGTCGAAGGTGTCGACCTGCGACGGGCCGCCGTTGGCGAAGATGTGGATGACGCGCTTGGCCTTGCCCGGAAAATGCGGGGCGCGCGGCGCGAGCGGGCGATTGAGATCGAGGCCGAGTCCGGGCGCGGTGGGCGCGGCGGGAGCGGCGGCGAAGGCGTTTGGGCCGGTAATCGCCGCGAGACCGAGCGCGCCGAAGCCGATGCCGGCGCGCGTGAGAAAATCGCGGCGCGTGAGAAAATGATCGGCGAGGCGCGGGGCGTGGGGCATCGGACGGGGACGGCGGGGAGGGAGACAGGAGAAGGGAGGCGGGAGAGTGAAGAAAACAATGCGGTGCCGGATGGTTGGGGGAAGCTCGGAATGCGCGCGGGGCGGGCGGGGATCGGGTTGGTAGTTCCGGCTTTAGCCGGTTCGGGGGATTTCTCGGAACCGGCTGAAGCCGGAACTACGAACTCGGACTTCGAACTCGGCCACGAGCCAGCGGGCGAATCGGGCGGTGCGTTGACACGCCTTCGGATGCAGTTGTGAAATCCGGCGTCCCCCCATGCTGCCCCGAGTTCGATTTTCCGCGTTGTTGTTTTTCCTGCTGACGCTCGCGTCACGGGCGGGCGCCGCCGACGGCGCGATGACCGAGTGGAAGGACGCCAAGGGCGCGACGTTCAAGGGCGAGCCGATCGAGGCGATGGGGCCGATGGCGCTGTTTCGCACGGGGGCGGTGTCGAGCCGGTTCGTGCCGCTGAGCGCGCTCTCGGCGGAGGATTGCGTGCGATTTTACCGCGCCACGGCGGGCCGGCCGGCGCGCGCGGAGAAATGGAGCGACGCGCAGGGACGCGCGACGGGGGATTTCGTCGGGCGGCTGATGCGCGTGGAGGGCGGCCAGTTGCGCAAGGTGGACCAGACGACGCTGCCCGAGCCGGAAATGCTGCTGGTGTTTTTCGGCTCGCGAAAGGCCGAGGGCGTGGGGCACCTGCTGGACAACCTCGCGCCGTTTGCGACGCGCGTGCAGCGCGTCTATCCGGGGCGCGTCGCGACCGTCCTGCTGAGCACGTGGGAGGCCGGTTTCAACGCCCAGTGGCTGCCCTCGGCGCGCGCGTGGTTCATGGGCGATCCGGCGAAACAGGCGGAGATGAAAACGCTGTCGCGCTTCGTGCCGAGCGGGGGATTTGTCGTGATGCTGATGACGCGCGAGGGCGTGCCGCTCGTCGGCGGCCCGGTGAACGACGTGACGGAGGCGATGCACTTCGTGGATCGCGCGAGCAACATCCTCTGGGAACTCAACCCGCAGAACCCGCAGTCGTGGCGCGATCGCGCGCACTACCTGCGGGCGGTGCGGCCGGTGGAGTTTGCGGAGCGCAACGCGCCGCCCCTCGCGCTGGCGGATCCGTTTCGCGCGGAGGCGCTGCGGGCGCGCGGGGTGAAGCGGATCGCGGCGCGCGTGGGGGTCGGGGCGGACGGGGCCGTGACCGAGGTGGCGATGCTGCCGGCGAGCGAATTTCCGGCGGCGCTCGGCGCGCCGCTGGGCGAAGCGCTGCGGCGCGGCGGGCTGTTTCTCCCGGCGATCGCGGGCGGCGCGCCGGCGGCGGGGACGTGCGAGTATGAGTTCACGGTGCCGGCGGCGCCGGATCCGAAACGGGCGGCGGACGCGGCGTGGGTCAACGGCGAGGCGCGCGTCGTCGTGCCGTTCGGGAGCTGGCTCGCGTTGAAACCGATCCGGCTGACGGAGCAGGCGTTTTCGGTGGTGCTCGGCGTGGGCGAGGACGGCATCTCGCGCATGAGCGCCGTCACCGCGGGCGATCCGAACAAGATCTCGAAGCGCACGCAGATGAACGCGTTTAACAGCGACTGGTTCGCCGAGGCGGGCGCGGCGAGCGTGCGGCCGACCGAGGGCGAAAAACTCGAGATCGACGGGACGAAGCTCGCGTGGAAAAAAATCAAGGCGGTGGACGGGCTCGTGGATTTCCTCGGGGGCGCGAGCTCCAGCAGCCACGATTACTGCGTGGGCTATGCGTGGACGGAGGTCGAGGTGCCGGCCGATACGGACGCGTGGCTCGGCATCGGCAGCGACGACGGGCTGCGCATCTGGGTGAACGGCGAGCTGGTCAACGATCAGTGGGTGCAGCGCACGAGCCGGCTCGACGACGAGGTGGTGCCGCTACGGCTGCGCGCGGGGAAAAACCAATTCCTCATCAAGATTCAAAACATGAAGGGGCTGTGGAGTTTTACGGCGCGGCTGCGGGTGCGCGGGAAGTGAGCGGCGGCACGCGCCGGTGCGGGGACGCGTGGGCGAGGGCGGCTCGGCTCGTGGGTAGGGGGCGCGAGGCGGGGGCGGAGCGCGAGCGAGGCCTGAATCGGGCGGCGTCGGTGAATCGCGTTGCGAAGGTCCGACGACGTTCGAGGGCGGGTCAGAGACCCTGCCCTACCCCGGACGGGCGGACACGAGGCGGGACGCCTCGTCCACGACCGATCAAAAGGTCCCGCGCACGCCGAGGACCCAGTTGGCGCCGTATTCCTGGAGACGGCGCAGCGCCTGATCGGGGCCGCCTTCGACGGAGGCCGTCGGCGTGGCATACCAGAGCACGGGGACGTTGGTGATGTTGCGGCCCTGCACGTAGAGGGAGACGCGGCGGGTGAGTTTCCAGCCGAGCGTGGTGTCGAACTGCGTGATGGCGCCTTTGTAGAGGCCGTAAACGCCATCGGCCGCGCGGTCGCGATAGACCATGCCGAGCGTCGCGCTGAGGCGTTGGTAGTTGTAGCCGAGGCGGCTCGTGAGGCGGTGCGGGGAGAGGCCGTTGCGCCGCTGGCTGGCGTAGGAGCGCGTGTAGGCGACGTTGGCGTTGAGGCCGCGGAGCTTTTCCCAGGGGAGGAAGCCGAGCGACTGGTTGTAGGCGAGCTCGAGGTTGCGGAAGCGGCGCGTCTCGGCGCTGTTGCGCGTGGAGCGGAAGGTGAAGTTGTCGAAGTCGGCGTCCTCGTTGCCGAAGTCGGTCGCGGTGTAGTCGAAGGTTTCGCGGAGGTTGCGGATCTGGTTTTGCGAGACGGCGAGGGAGAGCTGGCCGGGGGATTTGCCGACGAAGTAATAGGCGAGGCGCGCCTGGGCGTTGGTCGAGTATTCGGGCGCGAGATCGGGGTTGGGCGCGGTGACGCGGCTGTTGACCTCGTCGACGACCCAGACGCCGGAGAGGCTGTCGATGGGCGGGCGCGAGATGGCCTTGTTGACGCCGGCTTGAAACTCGAGGTTGGGCTGGAGTTGGTATTTGAGCAGGGCCGAGGGGAAGGTGTTGCGATACTCGGAGGTGCGCGTGACGCGCGGCTGGCTCATGAACTGGTAGATCATGCCGGGAAGCGTGAGGGCGCGATTGGGTGAGTAGGTGACGACGCGAGTCGTCGCGTTTACGACGCGTGTGAACTGGCTCGAAAATGGCGAGCTCTCGAACATCTGCTTCGCCGTAAGCGGATCGAATTCGCGGCTGGCGTTGCGCGTCTCCTCGGCGCGGAGGCCGAAGCGGAGCTGGAGTTTCGAGGTGACGCGCAGGTCGGCCTGACCGAAGCCGGCGCGGATGGTCTGGCGAAAGTCGCGGCGGTTGGCGACGAACGTGGTGTAGAAATCCTCGGGCGTCCCGGTGTGCGCGAAGAGCTCGGGGCGCGCGTGAAACAGATCGGCGACGGCGTTGCGGTTCACGCGGGGCGCCATGCCGGAGACGCCGGCGACGTTGAACACCTGGAGGCCGTTGGTGGTGCCCATGTCGAACGGGTGCGGCGAAACATACTGCGGGCCGACGTCGGCCCAGTTGCCGTAGGCGGAGTTGATGGTGGCGCCGGTGGTGGGGTTGGTGGTGACGCGGTTGCCGCCGGGGCCGATGTAGGACCAGACGTTCCAGTTGGTGTGGTTGTTGTTGTTGCGGGTTTCCTCGTTCCACTTGCCGCCGAATTTCAGGACGGTGGGCAACCGGGCGAACGGGAGCGTCCACGCGCGTTGGCCTGGCCGTTCCAGATCTCGGTAATCCACAGCGGATCGCTGTTGGTGACGCGGGTGCCGCCGACGCGGGTGTCGATGTTGACGAAGTTGCGGAGGTTGAACCAGTCGGGGCCGGAAGTCTGGCGGATGGTCCACTCCCACGAGCCGCGATGCGGGCGGGTGGCGACGAAGTCCGCAGGGGCGCTGCCGCCCTCGCTGTTGAGGTAGCCGCGCTCGAGGGAGTCGAAGTTGTTGGCGGCCCGCGAAAACCCGGCCGCGCCGTCGATGACCCACGGGCCGCGCTTGAACTCGAACTTCGGCGCGAGCGTGTGCGTGTAGGTGATTTCGGTGGAGGAGCCACCGCCGTTGGTGAGCGTGGGGACGGTGTTGTTGAGCGCGGCGTTGGCGTTGGTCGTGACCCGGCGCGTGCCGATGACGGTGAGGCCGTCGCCAAGGAGGGAGGCGCGGCCGTTGACGACGTTGGCGTTGTCGTTGGCGGCGACGAAGGTGAAGTTGCGGTTGTGGAACTGGCCGCCGGCGTAGGAGTAGATGGCGTTGAGCGAGAGCACGAGGTTGGGCGTGGCCTTGTAGTCGAGCGTCACGAGCGCGGACTGTTTCTCCATGAACTTCGGGC
Source organism: Verrucomicrobiota bacterium (assembly GCA_041165185.1). GTDB lineage: Bacteria > Verrucomicrobiota > Verrucomicrobiia > Opitutales > Opitutaceae > JBEANZ01. The sequence continues at coordinate 5,878 of JBEANZ010000542.1, forward strand.
CATCCTTGAAATCGAGCTGACGGATGACCATCAGGCGCGGGTCGGCGACGGTGGGGTTGCGGTTGTAGCCGAGGTTGATGTCGTATTGCTCGGTGTAGGAGTTGGCGCTGCTGACGCTCACGAGGAGGCCGAGGCGCTGCTGGAGGAAGGACTCGGCGTATTCGAAGGAGAGGTTGGGGCGCCACTTGTAGTTTTCGCGGTCGTTGGGCCCGAGGGATTTTCCGAGGGAGAATTCCTCGGCGTTGAAGTTCACCCCCGTCGTGAAGCTCACCACGCGGCCCTTGCGGTCGAAGGCGCGCTTGGTCCGCATGTTGATCGTGCCGGCGGGGGAGTCGGCGTCGGAATCGGCGCTCGTCGTGCGGCTAATCTCGATCGATTCGACGGCGGTGATGGCGAAACCCTCGAAGCTCGTCGCGCGGGAATTCTCCGCGCCGCCGCGCACGGAGTCGGCGCTGGCGATGCGCTGGCCGTCGAAGGCGACGCCGACGTATTGCGACTCCATGCCGCCGAGGCGCGGCCCGCGCGCGAGCGACTCCACGTAGTCGAGGTCGACGCCGGGGAGGTATTTGAGGAACTCGCCGACGTTGCCGTCGGCGACGTCGCCGAAAATGTCGGAGGCGACGGAAGTCGTGATGTCCATGCTGCGGCGTTGCGCGGCGACGGCCTTGGAGTTGCCCTCGCGTTCGCTCGAAACGGTGAACGCCGAGAGCTGCAACGGCCCGCCCTTGCCCGACGCGGGCGCGGGCGCGGCGGCGGTCGAGGTGAGATTGAGATCGCGCACGGCGGTGTCGCCGGCGGTGACGCGGAAGGTGTCGCGCAACGGCTCGTAACCCGAGTAGCTGACGGTGACGGTCGCCTCGCCGGGCGCGACGCCGGTGAATTGGAAGGAGCCGTCGTTTTCCGTGTAGGTGACCTGTTTGGTGCCGGAGAGACGGACCTCGGCGTTGGAGACGTATTGGGCGATGCCGGGATTGAACACGCGGCCGCGAATCGCGCCGGTGGCGGGAGACTGCGCGGCGGCCAGCGCGGGAAAAATCACGGCGGTCAGAACAGTGTAGAGGAGGCGGCGAAGGGATTGCATGGGGCGGGCGGGAGCAGTGGGATCGGGTCTGGCGCGCGGTCAAAGCGCGCAGGGATAAGAAACGGCAGGGCGGAACGGCGCCGAGCGTCGTGAAATTTTTCCACCTGACAAACCCCGGCACCGCCCGCGCGCGCAGCTCGCGCACCCACCGGCCGAGGCGGGCCGCCCAACGCGCGCAACTCGCCCGCAGCGCGCGGCACCACCGCCGCGCGCACCGCGATCACAATTGAGTCGAGCCCGCCGGCCGATTCGTCGAGGGTCGCGCGCGATTCCGATGCGTATCAATCCCGTCAACCTCCTCGGCCTT
>JBEANZ010000543.1:0-6218 GCA_041165185.1 Verrucomicrobiota bacterium
AGCCGCGCGGTGTCGAGCTTGCCGCGCGCCGTGAGCGGAAACTCCGTCAGCACCACGATGCGCGCGGGCACTTTCCAGGCGGCCAGACGCGTGGCGAGTCCCGCGCGGATCTGCGCCGCCGGCATCTCCCCCGCCCCCGCCCCCGCCACCACCGCCGCCGCGATCGCGTCGGGCCGGTCCGGATGCGCGCAGGCCCACGTGTCGCGCACGCCGGGGATTTCCCGCAACGCGCGCTCGACCTCACCCAAGTCCACGCGCCGCGCCGCGATCTTGATCATGCGGCCGGCGCGACCGAGCAGGACGAGTTCCCCGTGCTCGTTCCATCGCCCGCGATCCGCCGGGCGGAAGCGCCCGCGCAACGCCGCCGCGCTGCGCACCGCGAACCGCCCGCCGCGCCCAAATTCCACCGCCACGCCCTCCAGCGGCGCGCCCACGCTGCGGCCTTCGAGCGTCGCCGCGCCGTCGCGGTCGAAGCAGATGCCGCCGGTCTCGCTCGCGCCGTAAAATCCATGGATGCGCCGGCCAAACCGCGCCGCAAACGCCGCCGCCACGCCCGCGCGCAACGGCGCGCCCGCCGAGATCACGAGCCGCAAACTCGCCAGCGCCTCCGGCTCGATCGCCGAGCGTGTGAGTGCGTCGAGCACCGCCGGCACCGCCGGCCACACCGTCGGCCGCCACCGCCGGCATTCCGCCGCGATCGCGTGCGGCAGCGGCGAGGGCGCGCAGACCAGCGCGGTGCCCTGCGCCACCAACGGCAGGACCAGATTGCCCAGACCATACGAGTGCCCGAGCGGAATCGTCGCGAGATTCCGGTCGGCGCCGGTGATCTTCATCGTCGCGGCCACCTGCGCGCCGTCCGCCAGCATTTGCGCGGCCGTGAAAACCAACGCCCGCGGCGCGCCCGTGCTCCCACTCGTGATCTTGATCAACGCCGCCGCGCGGTCGCGGGCGCGCCGCCCCGGGCCGACGCGCTCGAGCCGGCCGTGTTCCCAAATCCATCCCGCGCCGACCGCGCGCGCGAGGGCGCTCCGGCGTTCCGGCGGCTCCGTCGCATCGAGCGGCGCCGGCACCGCGCCCGCCGCGCACAAGCCGAGAAACGCGATCCACCAGCCGGGGCCGTTGGGCTCGACCAACACCACGCGCCGTCCGCCCAGCTCCGTCGCCGCGCCCGTTGCGCCCCACTCGCCCGCGGCCCGGGCGAGTTCGCCGCGCGACCACGTGCGCCCCGTCACCCCATCGATCACGGCCGCAGCCGCCGGCGCGCGTGCGACGGTCCGCGTCCACACGTCCGACAGCAGCGTCCCCATCGGATCACGTTGCCGCGCCGACGCGCCCGCGCGCGAGCCGAATATTGTCCGCCGCCGGCGCCTCCGATCATAAAGGAGACTTGAGCCGTGCTAACCGATCCGTTGGCGTGGGCTCCCGTGTCCACCCCCTCGCAACCCCCCCCGTCCACCGCGGCGCTGGCGCGTTTTCCCGCGGAAGTGCGCGACGCCTATGAACGGCTCCGCGCCACGCGCGCCCCGGCGGATCTCCGCATCGTGGTGCAGGCCGCGTTGCGCGATTTCATGCCGAAACGCCCCGGCGCTCCGGTCGCCGCGCCGCTCGCCGACGAGCTGCGCCTGATCGAGGATCTCGGCTTTGATTCCCTCGCGGTCGCCGAGCTCGTGTTTTTTTTCGAGGACCTGTTCGGCGTGACGATCCAGACGCAGGAGATTTTGGCGCTGCGGACCGTGGGCGAGCTGAGCGCGTTCATCGCCGGAAAACTCGCGGCCGCGCCCGCGCCGGCGTGACCGCGCCCGCGCCGCGCCGCGCGGTGATCACCGGCCTCGGGTTCATCACCCCCATCGGCAACGACCGCGCGGGCGTCACGGCGAGTTTGCGCGCGGGGCGCCACGGACTGGCGGCGGTGGAGTTTCTCGGCAACGCGAGGCTCCCCGTGCATCTCGCCGGCGTCGTGCGCGACTTCGCGGTCGAGTCTCCGTCGTGCCGCGACTGGACGTGGCCCGCCCGCTACGAGATTGCGCGCGAGACGCTGCGCGGGCTCGCGCCGCACGGGGTGTTTGCGCTGTGCGCGACGCAGCAGGCGCTCGCCGACGCCGGCCTCGCGGGCGGCGTGGCGGGCGACGAGCACACGGGGTTGTTCTGCGCCTCGGCGGGCTCGGCGCTGCTGTTGCACCACCAGCTCGCGCAGATGCACGCCGTGCGCGGCGAGCGCGGGAATCCCCTTGGCGTCGTCAACTCCGTCGCCGGCACCTTGAACTTCACGCTCGCCGCGCACTTCGGCGTGACGGGCGCGGTCTGCGGTTTCGTCTCCGCATGCGCCTCCTCGAGCCACGCGCTCGGCTACGCGCTCGACGAGATCCGGCTCGGCCGGCTGCGGCGCGTGATCGTCGTCGGCGCGGAGGAGCACAACGCGGAGACCGTGCTGCCCTTTGCCGCGATGCGCGCGCTCTCGCCGCAACGCGATGCGCGCCTGGCCTCGCGGCCGTTCGACGCGGCGCGCGACGGCTTCGTCGGCGCCGGCGGCGCGGTCGCCCTCGTGCTCGAGGCCGCCGATCTAGCGGCGGCGCGCAGCGCGCGCGTCTACGCCGAACTCGCCGGCTGGGGCCAGAGCGCCGAAGGCCACAGCGTCGCCATGTCGCATCCCGAGGGCGCGGGCCTGCGGCGCGCGATGGAGCACGCGCTCGCGGATGCGGCCGTGCCGCCCGCGGAGATCGACTACGTCAACGCCCACGCCACCTCGACGCCCGTCGGCGATCGCGCGGAGGCGCTGGCGTTGCGCGCGGTGTTTGCCGAGCGCGGCGCGCGCCCGCGCGTGAGCAGCACGAAGGGCCTGACGGGCCACCCGCTCTCGCTGGCGGGCGTGATGGAGGCGGCGTTCTGCGCGCTCGCGATCGCGGACGGCTTCGTCCCCGGCAACGCGCACCTCGTCACGCCCGACGCCGCGTGCGCGGGCCTCGACCTACCGATGGCGACGCTGGACTTCGCCCCGCGCGCTGTATTGAACAACAGCAGCGGTTTCGGCGGCAGCAATGTCTGCCACGTGCTGCGTCCACCCCAACAATAGGAACCCAACAAAATGCAACGTCTCCTCCGCCTCGTTCCCCTCCTGCTCGCGACGGCCTTCTTCGCGGGCTGCGCCACCGGCCGTCATTCGGTCGCCGACACCGCCACCCGTTACGATATTCAACCGGATAAGGCCCTGGTCGTTTTCATGCGGGTATCGAATGTAGGAGGCGGTATTTCGGCGCCGATCTTCGACTCGACCGGCGCGGGCAACGAACTGATCGCGGTCCTCGGACCCAAGGAAAAGGTCGCCTATTACTGTGCGCCCGGTGAGCGGCACTTCATGGTGCTGGGCGAAAACGCCGACTTCATGGATGCGCGGCTGGAAGCGGGAAAAGTCTACTATGCGATCGCGACACCGCGCATGGGCGTGTGGAAAGCGCGCTTCTCGCTGCATCCCTTCAAGGCTGACGCCGCGGAAAAGGAATTTGCGATCAACTCCCCGCAATTGCGCCAGTGGCACAGCGAGTGCCACTTCGTCCGGCCCAAGCCGTCCGCGGAAAACTACGGCGTCAAGAGCGCCGGCGACATCATCACCCGCCGCGGTGAATACGAACCGAAGTGGGCCGCGATGCTGGAGAAGGACAAACAGTGGCGTCGCCTGGTGCCCGCCGACGGCCTCGCCGCGCCGCTCCCCTAATCCGAATTCGTCTATGCCCGATCCCCTTCACGCCCACCTCAAGCAACTCATCGTCACGACCCTGCGGCTCGAGGATCTCACGCCGGACCAGATCAAGGACGAGGACCCGTTAATCGGTTCGGGGCTCGCCCTTGATTCCATCGACGCCCTCGAACTCGTCGTCACCCTCGAGAAGGAATACGGCATCAAGATCGCCAGCAGCGAGGAGTCGCGCGAGGCGCTCGCCACCGTCGCGAGCCTCGCGCGCTTCATCCGCGCCCGCGCCGATCCGGCGCGCCTCCCCGCCTGATCGCGCGCGTCGAGGCCGCCCATGGTCGCCGCTTCCTCCCCGGTCCGCGTCGCGGCCTGCGATTGCCTCACGCCCTTCGGAGATGCGCGCGCGACCGTCGCGGCGTTGCTGCGGGGCGAGCGCGCGCTGCGGCCCGTGCCGGTCCGCGGCGTCGAGGGCGGCGATGCGGTGCCGCTCGCGTTGTTGCCCGGCCGGGCGCTCGACGAGACGGCGCCGCCGGCGTGGCTGGCACCCCTGCGCCAACTCCTCGCGCCCGTCATCGCGGAAGGTTGGGGCACGGCGCGCCGGCCCGTCTGCATCGCGAGCAGCAACTTCGGCGTCGGCAGCATCTACGCCTTCCGCCGCGGCCACGGCGACGCCCATCGCGCCACCGGCACGCCGCACGACTGCGTCGCGTGGCTGCGCCGCGAATTCGGCTGGGGTGAAAACGTCGCGACCTTTTCGCACGCGTGCGTGACGGCGCACCTCGCGCTCCTGCACGGCGCGCGCCTCGTGCAGGCGGGCGGGGCGGAGGCGGCGCTCGTGTTCGCGTTTGATTTCCTGAGCCCGTTCGTGGCGGGCGGGTTTCACGCGTTGAAAATCCTCAACGCCGAGTTCCCCGCGCCCTATCAGGCGCGCGCGACCGGCGCCATCGGGCTCGGCGACGGCGCGGCCTACGCCGTGCTCGCGCGCGGCGTGGGCGACTTCGCCCTCGCCGCCCACGCCGTGCACAACGAGATGCACCACTTCACCGCCAATCAGGCCGACGGCGCCGGCTTTGATCGCGTGCTCGCGGCGCTGCCCGCCGACGGCCGCCGCCTCTGGCTCAAGGGCCACGGCACCGGCACGCTCGACGCCGGCCGCCTCGAGAGCGCCGCGCTCGCGCGCCGCTTTCCCGGCGCGCCGCTCGTCGGCTGGAAAGGCGCGCTCGGGCACACGCTCGGCAGTTGCGGCCTCGTCGAACTCGCGCTCGCCCTCGCCGCCGTGCGCGCCGGCCGCACGCCCGGCACGGTCGGCGCGGCGTCGCCCACCTTCACGCCGGAGGTCGCGCTCGCGGCGTTCGACAACGCCGCCTTCGACGGCGTGCTCTGCGCCAGCAACGCCTTCGGCGGCGCGCACGCCGCGCTCCTGCTCGCCCATGCTTGAACGCTACCTCGAGTCCCTCCGCACCGACGACCCCGGCGCCGAGGCCCCGGCCGCGACGCGCGAGCGCCTCAAGCCCCGCTTCGCCCCCGGCGCCGCCCGCCGCATGACGCTGCTCGGCATGATGGTCGGCGCGAGCCTGCACGAACTCCTCGGGCCGGCCGACGACTCCATTGTTTACTCCTCGAGCTTCGGCGAAGGCACGGCGCTCGAGGGCTTTCTCGAAAGTTTTCCGACGCCCAGCCCCACGCTGTTCCAGACGTCCATCCACCCGAGCGCCGCGCAACAAGCCCTCATCGGCCGCCAGCGCGCATTGCCCGAGCTGCTCCCGCTCGCGGGCGGCCCCGAACTCGTCGCACAGGCCGCGCTCGCCGCGCTCCTCGCGCCGGCCGAGCGCGTGCTCTGGTGCGGCGGCGAGGAGCGCGGGACGTGGCTGCGCGAGGCCGGCCTCGCCAGCGATCGCAGCTTCGCGTTTGCGCTCGCGCTCACGCGCGCCCGCCCCGCCGCGCCGCTCGCGCGCCTCGCGTTGGAAATCTCCGATCAACCCGGCGCGCTCGCGCTCCCCGCGTGGTTCGATCTCCTGCACGCGCGGCGTGCGTGGTCCGGCGCGGCGGGCGGCGGCTGGCACCTCCGGCTCGAATGGCTGTGAGCCCCACGCCGCGCAACCCCGGCCCGAGCTGGGGCTACCGTTTCCTGCGCACCGCCGACCGCGTGCTGCCCGAGCCGCTCTACCGGCCGCTCCGCGCCGCCGGCACCGCCGTCGCGCTCGCCGGCATGGCCGCGCAACGCCGCCACTCGCGCGCCTACCTCGCGCTCGCCCTTGGCCGCCCGCCGACGCTGCGCGACGTGTTTCGGCATTTCTTCGCGTTCGAGGAGGCGCTCATGCTGCGCCTCCGCGTCGCCAACGGCCGCGCCGCGCGCTGCACCTACGCGCCCGGCGCCGAGGCGTTTCGCACCTGGATGGACACCGCCGAGCCCGCGCTCCTCGGCACGCTGCACGTCGGCGCCTCCGACACCCTCGGCTTCCTCCTCGCCGCGCAGGCGCGCCGCCCGATTTTTCTCGTGCGCCAACGCGTCGGCAACTCCCACGACCTCGAG